>JAUPUH010000025.1 GCA_030917665.1 Patescibacteria group bacterium
ACGGCTGCGATATCGTCATTGGCAACAGGTTTGCTTCTCCTCTGCCTAAAAATGTTATGCCGTGGCTTCACAGATATATCGGCAACCCTCTCTTATCATTTATCACCAGACTATTTTTCAAGATAAAAGTACGCGATGTTCATTGTGGAGCGAGAGCGATCACAAAATCCGCTTTCAATGCCTTATCGCTTAATACAGCCGGCATGGAATTCGCCTCTGAAATGATCATCAAGGCAGCACGAAAAAATCTCTCTTTCGGCGAAGTACCGATCACCTATCGAACACGAATCGGAATATCGAAACTCAATTCCTTAAGCGATGGCTGGAGGCATCTTCGATTCATTCTGCTTTATTCACCCCTCTATCTTTTTTTTCTGCCTGGGGTGGTCGCCTGCAGCATTGGGATCATTTCAATGCTCATCCTTTATTTTACTGCACCCACAATTTTTGGAGTTACTTTTTTCTTTCATCCTATGTTCCTTTCTTCAGCGCTTGCAATTGTTGGGTACCAGCTTATACTTTTCTCCATGTTCTCAAAGATTTATGCAATCACACACCTTGGAGATCGAAGCGTTTCTTTCGAACGACTTTTCAGAATATTTACAATCGAAAAGGCGGCTCTTGCCGGAATCATCCTTTCCCTTCTCGGCGGACTCGTCTTTGCAGCGATAGCATTGAGGTGGATATCGTCAGGGTTCGGACCACTTGATGAGATACGGAATTCCATCGTTGCGCTGTCGCTCCTTGTCATCGGAATGCAAACACTTTTCTCAGGATTCATGCTTAGTACCCTTGGAATTAAAGAGTCATGAAAATAGCTCTCTTCCACAACTTTATGGACAACATCGGGGGCGCTGAAGTCGTCACTCTAACTCTAGCGCGTGAACTTGGTGCTGATGTATATACTACAAATATTGATGAGGAAAAAATCAAGAAAATGGGTTTTGCTGATGTCATTCCACGAATCAATTCCATCGGTAAAATACCCGTGCGTGCGCCATTCAGGCACCAACTTGCATTCTGGAAGTTCCGAAGACTCAATCTTGGAAAAAAATATGAGTTTTACATTATTTCAGGCGACTGGGCGATGTCTGGAGCGGTCAACAACAAGCCGAACCTTTGGTATGTCCATTCCCCGCTCAATGAGCTTTGGCAGTTCAAGGATTATATAAAAAAAGAATTAGTCGTATGGTGGAAGCGCCCGATCTTCGAAACATGGGTCCAATTCAATAGAATGCTAACATTGCGATATGCAAAGCATGTCGGAGTATGGGTATGCAACTCAAAAAATACTCAGCAAAGGATAGAAAAATTTTACAAGCAAAATGCAGAAATAGCGCATCCTCCGATTGAAACAAAAAAATTCAGGTCTGAGGAGTCAAAGGGATATTGGCTTTCGGTCAACAGGATTGTGGCTCACAAAAGGATAGAAATCCAAACCGAAGCATTCTCAAAGCTGCCGGAAGAAAAGCTGGTCGTAGTTGGAAGCTACGAACAAGGAGCAGAACAGTTCGAAAATTACAAACATACGGTAGAGAAAGGAATGACCTCTAATGTAAAAATGATTCACTGGGCTGATAGCGAGGAGCTACAGTCACTGTATTCTGGCTGCAAGGGATTTATCGTCACATCAAAAGATGAAGATTTCGGCATGACGGCAGTAGAAGCGATGGCCTCGGGCAAGCCGGTTATTGCGCCAAACGAAGGCGGATACATGGAAACTATTATTGATGGAAAAACTGGGGTACTCATAAATGCCATAAACGGAGAGAAGCTTACCTCAGCCATTAAAGAACTTTCATCAAAGCTTCATGACCCAGAAAATCAGAAGACTTTTGAAAGAAACTGCCTCGCTCGGGCAAAAGAATTTGATACCTCAATCTTTATAAAGAAAATAGTTTCTTTATTGAGGCCTTCGCAGACACAGGAATAAAGCTTGCGAAATAATACGGAATGAAACGATTATAGTTTCTTGAATACTGTTCGACGAGGCCTTTAACGAGAAGTCTTCGAAATTCCTTTGTCTTTTTCATTGAATAAAGAATGTCGAGCTCCCTGAAATCAAAGAAGTGTCTCGATGCGATTACGAACGGCCTTTCATTTATAACTACCGCTTTTTTTGATCCGGAAAGCTGTTCCGGAGTAAATATTTTCTTCAGCGGCACAATCTTTTTCAAATTCATCTGTTCTGCTTTTGAAAGATTTGAATTCCACATTTCCAGAAATTCACTGCCCTTCTGCCATGGCTTATTGTTTGGCCCTAGAAAATGAAGTACCGGCATAATGACACCTTCTTTGAAAAAAGCATGGCGCGTCTTTTTATCCAGCGGGAAAGCATTATAACTATCATCGATTCGAGTCCATTTCTTATACATGAAAAGATTCAATGCAAGCTGGTCACCGAAATTCAATATGTCTCTATATTCCTTAAGAAGATAAGTCAGCTCGCTGAAAGAATCCTTCGTTATCAGATCAGTATCAAAGACCATGACACCGCTGTTGAACGAGGTGGAATTCAAATCATATTTCTGGCGAAGGCGCTCAAGGCTCCTATCTATCCATGTTCGGTCGTTTATCTCGTAGTTATAACACAAATTAACTTGATGATTCAGGTCTGATTCAAAATCCGACTTCGCTGAGAAGCTAGTTGTTTTCGTAAGTTCATCAAGCGAATAAGTAACGATAATGTCGGCATCAAGAAAAATAACTTTCTGCCATTTCTTGAAGTAATCCTTGAATATGTAGAATTTTGAAAAGACCGTGGTCGGATAGACGTCTTCCGGTCTCTTGTTATCAAGCGAGCCACACTCATAGACAAAGATTCCCTTCTCCCTGAACCATGCAAGCTTGTCTTCAGGTATGCCATGCGCCAGCAGAAGATAATCACCGTCCCATGCCGCATTCCAATAAACGCTTGAAAAAAGCTGTTTCGCCTGATCTATATGACCGACATCTGCTAGTGTCACGAGTACGTTTCTTTTCATTGATTTTTATAAGAAGCCAAAACTTTTTCAGACGGCCCTTCCTCACGAATCCTTCCATGTTCGAGCCAGATTACTTTATCAGAATATTTTTCGATAAGACTTAACTCATGACTGACGAGAATGACTGTCGCTCCGCCATTCACTAAATTTTCTACGAGACGGGTGCTTTTGTCAAAGAATTCAATATCACCGCCCGCAGAAAATATCTCATCAAGAAGCAGGATTTCGGGATTGTGGTGCTTCACGCAATGCATTGTTACGGAGAAATTGAGCCGTGTAATCATTCCTGAAGAAAATTTATAAACCTTTGCATCGACAAATTCTGAAAGGCCAGAAAACTCGACGATCTCATCAAATCTTTTCTTAATGTCGTTTTGTGAAAGCCCCATAAGTGCACCCATGAGCGAAATATTTTCTCGCATTGTCAGTCTGGGTTGTAATCCCTGTCCATAACCATTGAGATAAATGAGTCGACCATTAGTCTCAATCTCTCCAGAATCTTTCTGATAGATTCCTGCTATAAGTCTAAGCAGTGTGCTTTTTCCTGAACCATTATGGCCGATGATGCCGATAATCTCGCCTTGCTGAATATCAATAGACACGTTATCAGCTACGGTCAGCAGGTTCTTGTCATCCGACGATTTGGAAAATATGCTGACGATTTTTGCCAAGGCTCCCTGGCGCCCTTTGCGGTCAAGTGTGAATTTCTTATTAAGATTTTTAACGCTGATTCTTTTCATAAAATTATACGAGCTCCGCGAAGCGTCCTTTAAACTTGTTGAATACAAAAAAGCCGACAAAGAAAGAAGCTGCGCTCATTGCGATTATCGTCCCAATCATCCACAGTGGCGGCAGATTACCATATATCGCAACATCCCGGGCGGCGGTAACAAAATAGAAAATAGGATTAAAAAGATTACCTAAGTAAAGTGTCGTTCCCGGATGAACAACGTAAAATGTTGGGGTTATGAAGAAAAGCAGTTGTGAGGCAATTGACCAGATATTTGAGAGATCACTAACATGGAGTCCAAGGGTTGCAAAAAGAAAGCAGAGACCGAGAATGAAGATGACGAAAAAAGCGAAAACGATGAGATAGAACAATATACCGATCAATGAAACTTTAAAAAAGATAAAGAAAACTGCAATAAGAATCAATTCGAAGAGATGGGAGAAAACTGATTGAATCACAGTCGAAAGGACAAAAACCTCAAGCGGAATTTTGATTGATTTTATGAAACCAGAATTAGCTTGGATCACGTTCGTTGCCGAGTGAATGAGCTGGGAAAAGAAATTCACCATCACAAGACCAAGAAGAAGGTAGAGTGGGTACAAAGAAATGCCTTCGCTCGACGTGATACTTCCCCGTATGAAGAGTAGAATTGAAAAAAGGGAAAGCGGGCTCAAAAGATACCAAAAGATTCCAAGATAACTTCCTTCGTTGCGAAGCTTAAAATTTGCTTTCGCGATAGAGTAACTCAAGGACAATACAGAATCGATTTTCATTGTGCGCCTGCTTGGACTCGAACCAAGGACCCTCGAGGTATAAGCTCGATGCTCTAACCAACTGAGCTACAGGCGCATAAACGCACTACATGTGTGCGCTTAATTTATATCATATCTGATGTTCAATATCTAACTTCTTTTTAGGCTGAATTCCGTGAGCGATGATGATGTTTTCGTATTCTTCACGCTCGATCGTCTCTACCTCAATGAGTCGCTGGGCAATAGCATCAAGCGCAGCTTTGTGCTTCGTGACGATATCCTCTGCTTTCTTGTAACCTTCATCCATGATTCGTGCAACTTCTGAGTCGATATCAGCACTGATTTTTTCTGAATATCCATTATCCTCAACTCCCTTTCCAAACATTGCGCGTCCGCCAGAGCTCTCGAGTGCGAGCACGCCGATCTTTTCTGACATTCCATACTTCGTCACCATATCGCGTGCGAGCGCTGTTGAAACCTGGAGATCATTTGAAGGTCCGGTCGTGACGTCATTGAACATAATTTTCTCAACTACGTAACCGCCAAGTGAGACAGAAATATCATCGAGGAATTCTCTTTTGCTCTGCATCTTTCGATCTTCAAGTGGAAGATGGAGCGTATATCCGGCTGCGCGCCCTCGTGAAATGATTGAAATCTTGTGAACAGGATCTGCAAATGGAAGTACCGACGCAACAAGTGCGTGGCCAGCTTCGTGATATGCGGTAATCTCCTTTTCTTTCTTTGAAAGAAGATGACTCTTTCGCTCTGGACCGAGCATGACTTTTTCGATAGCTCTGATGAGATCAAACTGTGCGACTTTCGTACGGTTTTCTCGAGCGGCGAGAATAGCTCCTTCATTCATAAGAGAATAAAGATCCGCTCCAGAGAATCCAGGAGTTCGTTCTGCAATGACTCGAAGTGCGACATCTTCTGCAAAAGGCTTCTTGGCAGAATGTATTTTCAAAATTTCCTCTCGATCATTTCGATCAGGCAAATCAATAGTCACTCGACGATCAAATCGTCCTGGACGGAGAAGTGCTGGATCGAGAACATCTGGTCGGTTCGTTGCCGCCATAACAATAACTTTTTCATTTGGCTCAAATCCGTCCATCTCCACAAGGATCTGGTTCAGTGTTTGCTCACGCTCATCGTTTCCTCCTCCGACGCCAGTTCCTCGTACTCGTCCGACCGCATCGATCTCA
Organism: Patescibacteria group bacterium; assembly: GCA_030917665.1. Classification (GTDB taxonomy): domain Bacteria; phylum Patescibacteriota; class Minisyncoccia; order Phycocordibacterales; family PALSA-1337; genus CAIOGI01. The sequence goes on from JAUPUH010000025.1 coordinate 5,669, forward strand.
TCAACGAAAATAATTGCAGGAGCTGCCTGCTTTGCCATTTTAAATAGGTCTCGCACTCGTGATGCACCGACTCCGACGAACATTTCTACGAACTCAGAACCTGAAATCGCAAAGAATGCCACACCAGCTTCTCCGGCAACTGCTCGCGCAAGCAATGTCTTTCCTGTACCAGGAGCACCCATGAGAAGAATTCCTTTCGGAATAACAGCACCAATTTCTAGGAACTTTTTTGGATTCTTGAGAAAGTCGACGATTTCAGCAAGCTCCTGCTTTGCTTCCTTTGCACCAGCAACATCCTTGAATGTCACCCTCTGCTTCTTGTCATCAGGTAGAGTGATGCGCGCTTTTGATTGTCCGAAAGAAAAAGCTTGCATACCAGTACCTCGTGCTTGTCGTGTGAGAAACCAGATAATAAGAGCAATGAAGAAGAGGGGGGCAAGGAATGGAGCTAACTGCATGAGCCAGAAGGCAAACCCGCTCGGCCCCTCAACATTTATCTTCACAGCATTGAGCTTCTCTGGAGTAAGTCCGTAATTTGTAAATGTTTCTGTAACAGAAGAATCGCTTTCCTTCTGAGCTTTCTTTGAAACATTGTCTCGGTAAAGTGCGATAAGATCATCTCCTTTTACGGTAATAGAAATAACTTCACCCATTCCGACGTCACGCACGAGGTCAGAAAGAGCAATCTTATCTGCGCTAGGACCGCTATCCGCTAGTATTGAGTAGAAACTTGATACAAGAAAAAGAATAAGAAGACCTGTTGAAATAGAGTTAAGAAGCCCAAATCTGCTTGGCTTCTTACCTTTTTTGTCTCCTGAACCCTTGTTTGATTGTTGGTTGCTCATAAGGCTTGATTATACTCAAATCAGCCGAAAAAGAAAGAAAAATGAATAAAAAAGTCCGCCATCGAGTCGAGCTCGAAGGCGGGTGAAAGGTGCTGATTAAATTTACATGAAGGTTGCTTGCGGGGCTACCTTTTTGAGGATGAAAGACTTCGGCCAGATCAGGTTTTCAATCCTGATAACAAGCCGACGAAACCGACTGAACTTGCGATAACAAGTTCGCTTCTGAACATCAATCCACACATTATAGTTTGGGCAATCACCCATACTGGCCCTGTTCGCGGTACAGCATGTTGCATGCTTAACTAAGGACCAATCTGTCTGCACATCATAACCATACGTTTTGATGAACCACCCCAGAAGCGGTATCTTGAAAAACCAGAGGTCGTTCGAGACACGTGGACGGGCAATCGGGTGATCCGGATTTTCAAGAGAAATCGTATGACCATCCTCAATCGTCCTGCGACGATAGTTAGAACTGCCACAATGAGCGCACATGCTCAAGCTTTCTCCGTCGGTCAAAAAAAGATAGACCGAAGCGGTACGCTGTCCTTGGGGTCGAACTCTCCTCTCAAAATTAGGCTTGCGGAGGCCAGATATGCTTTCGGGGGGCGGTGTTAGGGTTAACATTTTTCCGCTTCGCCGTTCCCTTGCTGCATGCAGAGTAAACGAATTAACTTTCATAGGAATTTGGGGATTTTCCGTATTTGGGGTTTTGTTTGTTTCAGCTTGCATCCTTGCAACGCTGTAAATTTTTCGAACACCTGTTCAACAGTACATTATCACAACTTTCATATAAAGTCAAAGGATGCTAGAATAGTCCTGCATATATGTCAGATCAGCTTATATCAAACAAAAGATTCTTCACCGACTTCGAAACGATTGAAACGTTCGAGGCTGGCGTTGAGCTACTTGGAATCGAAGTGAAAAGTCTTCGAAAGCATCAAGGTTCCCTTCTCGGATCACATGTCATAGTGCGTGGCGGTGAGGCATTTATTATTGCCATGAACATTCCTCCGTATCAGATAAACAACACACCGGACACTTATGAACCAAAGAGGAATCGCAAGGTTTTACTTACAAAAAAAGAAATTCAAAAGCTCGGCAGTCTTGAGCTCAAGCGTGGTTTGACAATAGTGCCAATTTCGGTGTATAATAAAGGTAAGAAGATCAAGGTTGAAATCGCAATTGTCCGTGGTAAGAAGAAATTTGATAAACGCCAGGACATCAAGCAACGCGAGACTGACCGAGATATTCGAAGAGAATTTTCAGATCGTTAACAATTAAATTACCCAGTAATTTACATGGGGATGAAAGGCCTCGACAGTTGAGGTACTTCATATCACGCATCGTAGAGCTCCGTCACCTCTTTAAAATGACGGACCACGATATCTGCTACATCAGCATTATCAAAGGTAAAGTCAGCTGTGTCTCCATATTTTGGATCACATGACTTTGCTTTCGCTCCAGCTACGGCTTAAGCGACATTCAACACCTTGTGTCGGACAGGGTGCTTGGGTGATATAACCCCGACTAGGATCATGTTCGCTTCCCTGCTCATGACCCGAAACCTTGGGAATCGCTTACGTATATTTTGTTTACTTTATAGTACGTAAGTTAAAAGAGGGCGACCTCGCTAAAGTTCTCTATACGATGTAGAAGCGGTATGGGATTTCATCTGCACGGCGGTTCGATTCCGCCCATCTCCACCATTTGACATTTATGTAAAAACATGCTACCTTAACTGGCAGCAGTTTTGTTTAGGGTATTCCTGCCTAACCACAGGACGAAGGTGGAACGCCTTCTTTAACATCGTGAAAGAAATTCTTGAAACAGACACCAACGCCATGATTGCTGCTCTAAAAGAGCGCAAAAACGGAGGAAAGGTAGCGGATGTTTACGGAATCACTCAACCCGGCCGCGAGCAACCGATCAATAATTGGGAATCTCCAACCGTCCAATCAGTTCAATTCTTCGAAAAGGATGGCGGGGCAACGGTCTCCACGGCTTTAGCGGCCAGCATTGCTTTGATTGAGGTGCACACAAGATTCGGGAATGCAGTCTGGGTCCGCGGTGGCAACGAAAAACTTCTCGCCGACGATCGCTGGTCCCAACACTTTCGCATTCGTCGTTTACAAATCTTCTCATCATAATCTGAAGACCTTCATGAGATCGACCTTCACCGGCTTTCTCACGAAGGTCTTTCTCTTTTGTGAATAACCACGCAGTCCCACAAAGATTTCCATGTTACTATTTAATTAAATTAATCATTATATTTTATGGTAAATCCAGAACTACTTAAGTACGTGCGGGATCAATTGGCTCAAGGGGTTCCGAAGGAAAGTATCAGACTCGGCTTGATATCGTCTGGTGGTTGGAATGAATCCGACATTAATGAAGCTTTCACAGTATCCGATCCAACACCTACAACCGCCGCTCCCCAACCAATCCCCCAAGCCCAGCCTATGCGTACATTTCAAGTGCAGGAAGTCCGACATAAAAATCATTTTTTTATAAAATTAATCCTTAGAATAGTTTTACTTATTGTTCTCCTCGCAGGAAGCGCGTATATCGCCCTCGCCTTTATCCTCAACCCAGAGACAGCTGTATCAAATGCGGTAGGAAAAATGAAAACGACAGAAAGACTCCATTCAGATATTCGAGTTGATTTAGTATCTGAAAAGGATACTGCAAATACCGCATCTTTGAGTGTAGTAACGGATGCCGATCGTGGCTTCGGTGACGTGAAGCTTCAGACCCTCATCTCTCTTTCATATCCGATGTTTTCCGGAAAGGTTGAGCTGCGTGTGGTTGATGACATGATTTTTATAAAGGCATTAAGCCTTCCTCCCGCATTCAGTGCCTATTCCCAATTAATCGGCGACGGTTGGTACTCGATCTCTTTTGATTCAATTAAGAAGGCTGCTACAGACTATGCCTCTTCAGCAGAAATATCTACAACAGGTTTCTCAAATCTTGATAATGCTTACAAACTACTTATGGACTCGGGTATTATTTCTGAAATGAAATTCTCCGGAATATCGAAGATTGATTCTGGTTTTGTGCGCACGTACACACTCGAAATAAATAAAAATGCCTTTCTTAACAGCGTTGACGAAGTCGGCGATGTTGTCGGTACAGAAAATCCTTATGCAGCAATGGGAAAATCACTCTTAAGCGCCCTTTCAATCGAACCTATAACCGTTTCAACAAGCTTGATTACTGGATCCTTAAGAGAGGTTAAATTCAGTGTTGGATCAGAAACAGTAGCCATGCGTGTAAATGTAGTTATGGGATACGACGACACTATCGATGAAATCATCGTTGAAAAACCAGAATCAGCCACTTCATTGGACACCTATCTTTCAGATTATCTCGATAAACCAAAAACCAACTCCACCCAATCCACATCAGATACAGATCTGTGGGTTGTCTATGACAAAATGACTGACGCAGTAAAAAATGTTGATGTTGATGCATACAACAAGGTGGTCTACGAGCCAATACCGGCCGAAGAAGTATCAATGTTCAAACAATCCGCATCAATGTTTTATCCTATGCTGCAAATTAAAAAAGAAGATTATGTAAATAAATGGCAGGATGCGAAGCAAGCTATTTATTCAACCGAACTCAAGGAACTCAACAATTCAACGACATACGGTTACTCACTGAGTTCTGTTAGCTTCATTAATGACAAGGGGGCTTGGAAGGTGCTTTCCGAATCAAGCATGAACAGTATGAGTACTCCAAAGAACGCAGTTGGTAAAACAGGCGCACAAATACAAGCTGAATTGCGAGAAGCAATGGCAGATACTGATGAGGACGGAGTGACGGATCAGAAAGAGTTATGTGCAGGATCGCAAGCATCAAATAAAAATTGTAAAAAGACTGATCCAAAGAAAAGAGATACAAATGGTGATGGAATCTGGGATGGGATCGAAGCATATATAAATAGATAACTATCACCAAAAGCAATTCATGATTCGAAAATCATTATTATCACTACTATTGATTGCAATCATTATTATTGGTGCGCTTATTATTTTTATAGCAAAAGACACTCGACAATTCATCCTCATTGGCGTCGACGGAATGCAATATGATCATTTTACTACGATGCTTTCAACAGGAAAATTACCGAATTATCAAAGACTCATAGACAATGGAGGGATAGCAACAAGCGCTCAGATTGCTGGACATATCGAAACCTCAACAGCACCAGGAAATGCAGAGATCTTCACAGGACTTCCTTCTTCTATCACAACAATAACAGACAATTCGTGCGGAAAGAGTATTCCAGAAGGACTTACAGTCTTTGAGAGACTCTATGGGGGTGATTCGAGCATTGCGCTTGGCTTAATCTACGGAAAAAATACATGCTATGTTCCTCAGAGTCTTCTTGCGCACGCGAAACCTATCATCCCTTGGTGGTTTGATATGAATAACTTTTCTCCCAAGAGCTATATTTCACCTTCCTATGCAGACAGTAAGGATATATCATTAAAAGCGCTTGAATTTTTGAATTTAAATAAAAAGAATTCCTTTTTTCTAACTATTTACTATGGCGTTCCTGATGCAGCGGGCCATACCTATGGAGAAAATTCAACACAATATGACGAGGCGCTCATAAATACCGATCAAGCACTGGGGATACTTCTCGATTGGATGAAAGAAAACGATAGTAAGATTTCAATGATTATTACTTCTGACCATGGATGGAATGAAGGCACAACAGAACATTCACAAAACACCACGAACACGCGGACAATTCCCTTATTGAGCAATGATCCATCAATCATCTCGTCCCCATCCACTAAGTATCAATGTTCGATCGTCCCGACCCTTTATAAATATTTTAAAATCAAAAGTTCAATCTACACGGATATAACAAATACTGGTTGTTTCTCAATGTACTAGGCAACGCAGGCCTTATTTGGGGTCTATTGACATTTGTGTATATTATATGCTATAATATACACAGCGTCCCAAAACTAAACCCCAGAAAGCTCATTTATGAAAAAAATACTGTTAGTTGTCCGAGATATCGGCCTGGCGGAAAAACTCTACCAGACGTGTCGCAAGGCCCAAGGCGGCCCCATCGAACCGGTACATGCAACATCCCTCGCAGGCGGCTTCTGCCAACTTGAGGAAGATACATTCGAGATCATCGTCTGTCATACCAACTTGGATGACGGTAACGGGCTCGATCTTATGAAAAAAGTCCGGACGACAAGTCCCAAGACCCGTATCATTGGAATCACTCCGGACAGCGATATGCGCAGCCTCATGGTTTCTCATTGTGACTGCGTTGCAAGCCCCAAGACGGCCGCCGCAGAACTTGCGAAATGCATCTAGCGCCTGACTCTTCAATTTTTCAGGCAAAACCCGAACTGTAATAGTTCGGGTTTCTTCTTATCTATTTTTATTTTTTGCCTTTATCCCCTCCCTTATCTCCCCCTTTCTTGTCGTCCTTCTTTTTTGAAGAATTATGTGGACCGAAGAATATAAAACCAAAAACAATAGCCACCACAACAAATATCAAATTTTCGAAAAGATTTTCCATGTCATATATTGTAACCTCAATCAGTCATGATTCCAAATATACATCTGGATGGTTGACAAGATTAAATAAATAGGTTAAGATTCCCAGTCGAAGTCCGCAGCTTTGCTGCATGTTCTTTCGCTCTCCTTTGGCACGGATGCCACTGGAAAGTACACAACTGGAAACCCAAACGGATACACAAAATGGTAACAACGACAGAAACTATGAGCATCCCAACAATCATGATCGGATGCGTAACCTCTCCCGCCGGCACAAACGAGCTTAACATCACCCTCCAACACAACGGTCAGCTTCGCTTTAGCAAGCCCGGACCGCGAGGGAGTCATGATGCTATATGTACCAGCGTTTACGGCACACTTGGTCAAATCATGGGTGTGCTCTTGGAAATCGGCTCCACGGAATTAAATGTCCTCAACGGAACGCATTTGTTTGAAGGCCGCATGGCTGCACCCTGCGAACCGATTCCCGAAGACATCTTCCACGAATTTACCGGCAGGCTCAGGTTATTTATTGAAAGATTCCTGGCCACCGCCGTCCCAACCACTTAATCCGCTTTCGTTTTCAGATCGCCGCCACCTTCGCAAGAACGTGTGCGGCTTTCCTTTTATCTTCCCTTTTACCTTGTTTGAGCTATACTAGTGAGGCTTATGACAACTCAAAAGACGAATTGGAAGATGTACACCACAAACGAGGAGGGTTGGGCTGCAATGATTGAAGCCTGTGAATCCGCAACTGTGAGTGTCGACCTCGAACAATTCATTTTTGTTACAAATGACATCGGAAAGAAATTCATAGACGTCTGCGCGCGCAAGGCACAGCAAGGAGTGAAAGTGCGCTTCCTCTGGGACGCTGCAGGAAGTTTCAGTTTCTTCGGCTCAGCGATTGCTCAGGAGTTAAAGCATAAAGGTATTGAACTTATATTCTTCAAGACGCTTTTCCCAAGCTTTTTCAAAGCACATGATTATCGTTCATGGTATTTTCGAAATCATCGAAGAACGCTCGTAATCGACACAAAGACAGCATTTACGGGGAGTATCTGCGTCTCTGACAAGATGATCAGTTGGCGAGACACTGTTGTACGTGTCGAAGGTCCAGTTGTAAAGGATATGCAAAGTGCTTTTGAAAGAATGTGGGATAGGGCTCTTGGCAAGAAATTACCTAAAATACTCAAAGAAAAGCACAGCGACCGTGAGTTCAAATACGTCACAAACAATCCCCTACCTCGCCGACGCAGGCTCTACAAGCACATCATTGATGCTATCCACCATGCACAGAAGTATATATACATAACGACGCCCTACTTCGTACCGACACGCCAACTTTCACGTGCCTTGCGTCTCGCTGCCCATCGAGGAATCGATGTGAGAATCATTATGCCGGAATGGACTGACCATCCTCTCGTCGACTTATGCGCTCGAACCTTTTTCACAAAATTACTTGAGTCTGGAGTAAAAATATACTTTTACCGAGAAGAAATGCTTCACAGCAAGACTGTTGTGATAGATGGCGGTTGGGCTACTGTGGGCACCTTGAATTTCGATAATGTTAGCCTTCTTTATAACTTCGAGGCAAATCTTGTAAGCACAAATGCTGAATTTGCGACCGAAGTTTATCATCATTTCATTGAAGATATATCAAACTCACAGGAGGTCACTTTCAAAGACTGGAAGCGACGATATTGGGTAGAGAAATTTGCTGGATTCTTCATTAGATTCGTCCGTGACTTCCTCTAAGTCTAAAGTTGCCATTTCGCCAGAATAATGCTATAAATACAGCACTAAATAACCACTTTGAGCACCCCCCGCGTACGCATCAATAACTTCATAAAAGCGCCTGAATTGCGCGTCATTACCGAGGACGGAGAAAATCTCGGGGTTATTACTCTTGCACAGGCAACGAAGGAAGCGCAGACCCGAGGCCTTGATTTAATTGAAATATCTCCAAATGCCGTCCCTCCTATTGCAAAAATCATGGATTATGGTAAATTTCAATACGACGAAAAGAAGAAGCAGAAGGTTGCAAAATCTCGCACTCAGACGTCGGATTTGAAGAATATTCAGGTCAAAATAGGCACCGGGGACCATGATTTGGAACTCAAAGCCAAAAAAGCCTCAGAATGGCTTGCAGAAGGTCATCGGGTCAAGATAGATCTCTATCTTGTCGGAAGATCGAAATATATGGATATCAATTTCCATAAAGAACGAATGGATCGTATCTTCAAATTGATTACAACTGAATACAAGGTTGTAAGCCCACCGACAAAGGGTCTCAAAGGGTTGTCCGCGATAATCGAGAAAACAAAGTAAAAAATTTAACATGAAAACAAACAAATCATATCTAAAAAGACTCAAAGTGACGAAGAACGGCAAGATTCTTGCGCGTGCAAAGGGTCAAAATCACTTCAACTCAAAGGAGAGCCGACGAGCTCAACTCGCAAAGAAGCGCTCAATGCCCTTCCATATGACAGCAAAGGAGAAGAGTCGTTTTTTGATCAACGCATAGATATCATTTTAAAGTAATAACAAAAATACCATGACAAGAGTAAAGAAAGGAGTAAATGCCCTGAAAACCAGAAAGAATGTCCTCAAGCAAGTAAAAGGATATCGTTTTAATCGAAGCACAAAAGAGCGAACAGCTTATGAAGCTATTTCTCATGCAGGAACATACGCTTTTGCTCACCGACGAGACAAGAAGGGTGATTTCCGAAATCTTTGGAACGTCCGAATCAACGCGGCCTTGAGAAACATCAACGAAAAGAACTCTTACAGCAAGTTCATCGGTGCCCTCAAGAAGGCAAACATCGCCCTCGACCGAAAGATTCTTTCAGGTCTCGCTCATGAGAATCCAAAGTCATTCGAAGCTATCGTAAAGAAAGTAGCTTAGTCGCGTGTCTCACAGAAAACCCTGTTCCAAATTGGAACAGGGTTTTCTTCATATAAAAAACGCACAGACCCCAAAGAGCCCGTGCGTGTGAAATGAACTATCAAGGAGGCGTCAAACGAAGCCTGAAGAATCTGTTTGGTTCGCTTAAGTTTACCCCTGTTGTATTTGTGCGCCAACCTGAACCGACCCCTGTAGTACCCGAAACATCGTACCATTCCCTCGAATTGAGGTTTGTCGAGTACTGAATCACATAGGTAGCATTGGTCGAGGTGTAATATCCGAATTGAACCTCGTTTCCTTCTTGCTGTGCAAAGGAAGCGACTGTGTTCGAAACGCCTGTGAAAAAGCCGTAGCTATCCCACACGATCGGCAACAGATAACGACTTCCTTCAACAGGCAAATGAACCCCATCAGCACTCAAATACCCCATCGACGAGAACCATTGGTACGACACGCATGGATTCATGCAATCAACATAATCCTTCTTCGCTTGAATGGCGAACGAGCGGATGATTTCGTTATGCACAACCGTTATCGTATCAGTAGTCAAATAATCCACGTCAGCCGATGTTAGTGGCGTACCGATGTACTTGAACAAGGCGTCTGGCAAGGAATTCGACCACGCCAAATCGCATTCGATAAGACCATTGAGAGTTGACTGGTCTGTAAACTCCTTCATGTGCCACAGAAGCGTGACATTTGTCCTATAGCCCGCATCTGACAATACCTTGAAGATGGGGTTACGGACATTGATGGATACATTCGTCACCGATCTGAGTGCAATACCGCCCTTGTCGATGAATGTTGCAATAATTCCTGGAGCAGTCGTATCCTCAATGTACGGACCGACTACGATGTTGCTTCCCGTGATTCCATCAATCTTCATCCGATAATAATCCAGAGGCAGATCAATGAGCACAGGAAACCCTTCGCCCGTAACACCCGCCGTGTATGTGTTCGTGACGAGCACTATCCCAAACGGTCCACCGTTGGTCGAAATGGAGATAGCGATATCACCGCCCGCGGGGTTCTTTACCATCAATGGACCGAGGTTATTACATAACAATCCCCAAGGATGATGTTGATTGTTCCAGGTCATGCTTCCGCCGGGAGTGACCAGACCGAAGTCAGTAAACCAGTACTTACCCCAAGCAAGTATGTTAGAAGAATATAACATGTTGATCCACTGTGCTCCACCAGACATGACGGGCATCGTATGGTTGCGATAGTTATTCATCGCGTATCCTGCAACCCCATACTTCTGAATCAGCTCGTCCATCAGACAAAATCCGATGGACCGATATGAGTCAGCCATGCTATCGCCGAAAACGATCGCTATGACGCGGAAGATCGGTGACCCTTCTCGGAACGCCGCCGCCAAAGGATGATCATAACTCACCGTGGTTAAGAGATGGTGAGTCGACGGATCACCAATGGATGCTGTCGAAGGTCCAGGTTCAAGAACATGCAAGTCCTCGATATGAACTGATTGTTTGGGAGGCATAGGCCCACCGTCTGCACTGCTGCAAAAAAGGAGCGCCGCCGCTCCAAGTGATGTTAAGGACACTATAGTATTCATTTGTTGTTCCTAGTTTGTATTTGTTGGTTTCTATATCAAAGAGACTTTTATAAGTAAAACAGAATAATACCTAATTGTCAACTGTTGCTTCAGCCTTATTAATATTGTTATTTCAGCTCATAGTCCACATTCCTTTCTGGATAGAGAGCATCAAGTCCGAGATTGTCTCGGATTTTTTGAGCTAAGAATAGGGACGCTTTTGGTTCGCCCATAGCCACAAAAATCCTCTTCGCAGTATCTTGCGCTGTTGCGGCAAATTCAAGCAAATGGTCAGAATCCTTATGTGACGAATATCCAAGAATAGTCTCAATCTTCGCCCTTACCTTTATCTCTTTTCCATGTATGGATACCTTCTTTGCCCCATCGAGCAAATGACGTCCGACAGAACCAAGTGTTTGATATCCAACAAGAAGAATCGTATTTTTTGGATCTGGAAGATAAAGTTCCTCATGATGCAGCACCCTTCCCCCGACTGACATTCCTGAGCCTGCAATAATAATCTTCGGTGACTTAGCGTGATCGATGCTTCGTGAAGCATCACCACTCACTGTAAATGAAAGGTGAGGGAAATTAAAAATATCGTCGCCTCCACGTATCTCTCCCTGGGCCCTTTCATTAAAAAGTGCCGTACTTCCCTTGTATATATCCGTTATCTTTGTAGCAAGCGGAGAGTCAACATAGACTGGAATATTTGGGATCACCTTGGTCTCAACTAGCTTATTAAGCTCATACAATATAACTTGAGTTCTCTCGAGCGAAAAAGCTGGTATGACCAATGTCCCCTGGCGATCTATAGAAGCTTTGATTGCGAGCTCAAGTTTCTTTCTTCGCTCATCTTTTGGCTCATGATTTCGGTCTCCGTACACACTTTCCATAATCACGTAATCTGCACCCGTTATCGCTTCTGTGTCCTTCAAAAGTGGTGTCGGGGTATTACCTAAGTCGCCTGTAAACACTATCTTTTTATTCTCATAGGTGAATTGAATCATCGCCGAACCGAGAATGTGCCCTGCATCACGCAAATAAATTGAAAATCCTTCGGGGAACGAGGTTTCTGAATGGTATGAGATTGTTTGCCAAAGTGTAAATGCCTTGCGCATATCCTGAATCTCATAGAGTGGAAGAACTCCTTCATTCTTTGCTTCTTTCTCGAGAAGTCCCACAGCATCCTCAAGAATCAGTGCTGCAAGAGCCATTGTCTCTGGTGTAGAATAAATCTTTCCATTAAAACCTTCTTTTACAAGCTTAGGAATTCGTCCTACATGATCGAGATGGGCGTGCGTAATAAAAAGCATATCGATTTCTGAAGCCACATAGCCAAACTCTTCCCTATTTTCAGCTTGTGCAACTTTCTCACCTTGAATCAAACCACAGTCAACAAGGATTTTTGTTGTTTTTGTGCCGTCACTGAGAGTTAAAAGAAAGTTTGCTCCTGTCACACTTCCGACTCCGCTGCAGAATTTGAGATTGATACTCATATTATTTTTTATATTTTGCTACCAACCATACCGACACAGCTCCCAGGGTGTCCATAACGATATCAACAGCGGTATCAATCTTATAGGCTCGAGACGATACAGGCCATCCCATAATATCGAAGTAGACTTCAAAAATCTCCCATGCAATACCGGCAATTATGGCGATCGTGATTATATGCTTTGGATTCTTTACGACATAAAGCACAGATAAAGCTATTCCCGCCCCGCCCAAAAAGTGAGTAATGAGATCAAAAAATGGGAAATAAAGATACCAATGCAGTGCCATGCCGTACATGTGAAGTCCTAAAAGAAGGAGGAGGAGAGCGAGAGTCGCAAGGGCAAGCTTTGAATTATGCATGAAGCTCATTATACCTAGAAAACTCCAATAAACAAAAAACACCTGCAGTGCAGATGTTCTTTGTCGGCTACAAAAGTATCAAGCCTAGTAAATTACTAGGTGGGTTGTCTCAATGTTAACACCAATGGTGCAACATAATATGAAGTGCGAAACTTCGTCGACCTCCCAAATTAAAAGTTATAGATTTAATACTTCTGTAACCTGTTCCTATTATAATCCTCTTATTTTTTAATACAATAAAAAATATATCTCAGACACTATTCTGCAGCCCCGTCCAATTTATCGTATAATATTTTTTCCTGAATATGCGTATACTTCATGATCTCCTCCTTTGAAAACCAGTGTTTTATCTCATTTTGAGCTTCCTGTGCTGATCCTGAAGCGTGCACGAGATTACGAACAGATCTCTTATCTTCATCTGTCATCGCGTAAGAATCAAGAACAAAATCACCTCGTATCGTTCCAACATCAGAGGTTAGCGGCTCCGTTCCTCCGGTAAGCTTCCTGACAATAGCAGCGGCATGTGCACCTTCCCACACCATAGCTATGACTGGACCGCTCGTCATATATGTTACAAGGCGGCCAAGAAGAATCCCTGTGACCTCTAGGGGGTCCTCTGTGGGTGGAACGAGGCCCTTATCCTTGTAACCCTTAATGGTCTTTTCACCTGTAACCCTCCTCCAATCGGGATCAAGGGTATAGTGTTTTTCGATGAGATCTGCACTCGGAACCATCATCTTCATAGCGACAAGCTTAAGTCCAACACTCTCATATCGGCCAATAATCTCACCGATAAGGCTGCGCTGAATTCCGTCAGGCTTGATGATAACAAGAGTCTGTTCGTGCTTTGGGTGGGTTTTATTCATATAACTAGATTTTAAATCCTCTAAAAATAAAAGCTGATTTACCATTCTTTTCTTTTTCTTGCAGATACTCCTCGGGAAGAAGAGTGCGAGGAATTCTCATCACGACGAAACGGATGTCTTTCTTTTCTAGATTTCCCACAACATGCCTGCAAAGAAATTTCCTCTCTTCAGCTCCTCTAAAATCATCTTTATTGAAATCAATCTCCTCAACTGAAAGATTATCTGTCTTAAAACCGATAATTGTCTTACCAAATCCGATTGCTACCCTTACTGGACCCGGTGCTTGCCCTTCTGAGAAGGCTAACTGGATGCCTTGCGGAAGAGCTATGGTCGCATTTGCGTAGTGCGTCTCATCTTCATCGGAAATAGCTAGAGGCTGATCATCCTCCATGGTCTCAAGAACTCGTGAGAGTCTTTCAACTCGAACAAGACAATTCTCTTTTTGCATCTCAGTGTAGAGTGCTGGCACATTTTCACTAAATTCCACCCCAAGATCATTTCGTATCAAATCAAGAAGCCTGGGCAACTTTTCCTTAAGAATTTCTTCATCCTCAACCAACTCAAGTTCTTGAGCTAATTCAAATGATTGATTTTTTTCGTTTATTTCAAATTTTTCCATAATTACTTTAATTCCTCTCTTATCTTCTTAAGTTTTTCTGCATCACCCTGCGCAACCTCCTGATTTTCAACCTCCTTAAGGGCAATGAAAGCGTCTTTTAGAGCTTCTACATATTGCTTGTTGATGCTATTTGTAATATCAAGATAGAGAGCCGCAATGTTTACAAGCACCTCCCCTCTCTCTTCCCCAGTCATTTTTCCTGCAAGAAGCTCTTTGAGTAACGTCTTGGCACCTGAGGTATTCTTTTCTGCAAGAAGCTTTTCTAGATCAGCTATTTTATTTGGAGTCATCATAATATATTTTGATTAATAATTATTTTGCGCGAGCTTTCTGCAAGATACGGAATAGCATCAACTTTTTTGCTTTTCCTTCAATGTCTGCGGTCAGGTTCTCTGCGGCTTCTTCAATACTTTCGATAATCATTTCACGGAGCTCATCACCCTCCTTTGAACCCATTTTTTCACTTTCAAGATAGTCTCCGAGAGACTTTTCAAGCTTTGAGAACGCACCGTTTCCGAGAGGCTGCGCCATTATAGCGGTCATAATTTCTTCTGAAACCTTCTTTTCAACTGCTTCGTCTATCTTGTCTTGGAATTCCCTTTCAGGAAGCTCTGATAGTAAATCAAGGTTTATGCCCTCTGGGCCTTCCTGTGCATTCTTTAGGAATTCAAATCTCTCTTGTACATCCTGAAGTTTTTCTGTTGAATCTGCAGTATTTAGCATTTCATTCATCTGCAAAGCAACCCGTTTTAGGATTTTTTCGTGCAGGTTTCCAATATTCTGAATCTCACCAAGTATTTCTGCTTTTACATCAGTGATATCCTGCTGAGTCTTTTCTTTAAAAAATCTATTGACGGAACCAAAGGTTCTGTTTGCCAAAAAAGCTGTTGCCCATGCAAAACCACCCTTAGCTTGAGACTCTCTCCTCTCATAACCTGCAATCTTTGTTTTGTAGACTGAAATCTCTTCCCCAAGCTTCTCATTTTCATCAATCTTATCTTTCAATTCAAAAAGTCTCTTAGTATCACTAAGAGCTAGTTTTTCAACATGAACATCGATAGCCTTCATGTCGGTATTATTAAGGGTTATACCGATTTCTTTTTGAAGTTTTTCTTTGCAAAGATCCTTGTATTCTTTCTGGACAACCTCAAGCGCCTCAAAAGTCTCAACTCGCTTCTTCATAAGCTCTGGATCATCCATTTCCTTCTCCTCATCTTCGTTCTTTGCGAGGAACTCTGCGAAGCCGGCTTTATTGAGTGCTTCATCAAAACTGCTACCCCAATCCTGCTTTTCTTTTGCCATAATTAGTATCTAAAATGATAATGATTTACGATACTAGTATATCACAAGGTTATTTTTGATACTTTCCCATAATTTCTTGCTCTACAAGTGTCTTATCCCTGCCATATTTCATATGTGAAAGTTGCTTTATAGCCTCAACAACAGCCTTGTTTCCTTGCGGAGGCGCCATTGTTTCGATATTGAAAGGCTTTACCGGTCGTCCGTTAGCAAGCATTTTCAGATATGCATTGTAATTATCGATAGACATGATGTCTTTTGCTGTAAAGACGGGTGAAAACTGCTTTTCAAGATATTCTGCATCTTCAGCACCGACACGGAAAGCAGCGATGGAACCGACGTTACCAATAACAGAATCACGAATTCCCCCATCGAGTTGAGCAATGAATTGATGGGCAATATTGAGGGATAGCTTGTACTTTCGGGCTTCTGAAAGAATTGTTGAGATAGAATTCGTAGTGATATTCTGGAACTCGTCTATATAAAGATAGAACGGTGGGAGATTCTGGCCAATAGAATCAACCCTTGAGAGTGCGGCCATGAGGATCTTTCCAACAAGGATAAGACCTATGAGGTTCGCATTGATATCACCAAGTCTTCCCTTTGAAAGGTTCACAAGCAAAATCTTTTTCTGGTCCATGATTTCTCGGAAGTTGATAGTTGAAGCTTCCTGGGCAATGATTGGCCTCATGATATCGTTTGAAAGAAAAACGTCGAACTTGCTCGTGATATACGGCACGATATTTGAAAGCGCTGCCTCTCCACCAGCCTTCTCAGCAACTTCCTTCCAGAACTGTACGACGATTGGATTCTTACATTTTGAAATCTTAAGCTCTCGGAAAGGCTTGTTTGAAAGTACACGAGAAACATCAAGGAGTGTATTGCCTGATTCGGGATCTTCCATGACAAGAAGTACGGCGTTCCTGAAATACTGTTCGAACATAGGTCCGCCCGCAGTTTTCATATCAAAAAGCTTATTGAAGATAGAGAGCATTTCGTTTACGACGAAT
>JAUPUH010000026.1 GCA_030917665.1 Patescibacteria group bacterium
CTTGCGGGAGACGTCAAAGGCGTTCTTTTGCTCGATGTCACGCCTCTTTCTCTTGCCATTGAAACAATGGGAGGAGTAGCTACGAAACTGATCGACAAGAACACCACTATCCCTACCCAGAAGTCCCAAATCTTCTCTACAGCAGCAGATAACCAGACATCCGTGGAAATCAGCATTACTCAAGGAGAACGACCTATGGCGGCAGATAACAAGTCAATCGGTAAATTCACGCTCGACGGTATTGCTCCAGCACAGCGAGGTATGCCTCAGATCGAAGTTACCTTTGACCTTGACGCAAACGGAATCCTTTCCGTAACTGCAAAAGACAAAGCAACAGGCAAAGCTAATAGCATAAAGATCACTGCATCTTCAGGTCTTTCAAAGGAGGAAGTTGAAAAGATGAAGCATGATGCCGAAATAAATGCTGCAGAAGATGCGAAGAAGAAGGAAATGGTTGAAGCTAAAAATCAGGCAGAACAACTCATCCATACTTCAGAAAAATCTCTCAAGGATGCTGGCGACAAAGTTCCAGCTGATCTTCGAAAGTCTATCGAAGACAAGATCACAGATGTAAAGACAGCAAAAGAGGGAACTGATCTCGCTATTCTCAAAAAGAATACAGACACTCTTTCATCTGAACTCTCAAAGATTGGAGAAATCCTTTCAAAAGCACAGGCCGAGCAAAGTGCGCAGACAGCACAACAGACTCCACCAGCAGGCGCACAGCCAGGTACGGACGGAGATGTGAAGGATGCGGAGTTCAAGGAGAAGAAATAAGCATCTAAAAGATGAAAGACTATTACAAAACCCTCGGCGTCGAGAAAGGCGCCTCGAAAGACGACATAAAGAAAGCCTTCAGGAAGCTTGCTCATGAGCATCACCCTGACAAAAACAAGGGCGAGGATGCCAAGTTCAAAGAAATCAATGAGGCGTATACAGTGCTGTCTGACGACCAGAAACGAGCGCAGTACGATAGATTCGGCTCTGCTGGCCCAGGTATGGGCGGAGCTGGATTCAACCCAAACCAAGGAGGTTTCGGCGGCTTTGACTTCTCAGGATTCGCTCAGCAATACCAAGCCCAAAACGGTCAAGCTTTCGAATTCGATCTTGGAGATATTTTTGGTGAATTCTTCGGTGGCGGACGACGTCCACGAAAAGGTCCAAATATCACTGTTGATGTGCAACTTTCATTTAAAGAATCCATTTTCGGAGTTGAGAAGGAAGTTACGGTGAATAAAGAAAAGCTTGTGGTGACGATTCCTCCCGGAATCGAAAACGGCCAAGGCTTGCGTGTTCAAGGAAAGGGTGAAGATGGACCAGGCGGCAAAGGTGACCTCATTGTCAGAGTATGGGTTGAGGAACATGAGGACTTCCGCAAGGAAGGATATAACCTCGTTATGGAACTTGATCTCCTCCTCACAACAGCACTCCTTGGTAAAACAATTGAAATAGATACTCTTGATGGAAAAATTGATCTTAAAATTCCAGCAGGAACAACCCACAACGAAATACTTCGTGTGAAGCAAAAGGGAGTGCCTCAGGAAGCTCCAGGCAAAGTCTTTGGAACCGGAGGAAGACGAGGTGATCTTCTCATCGTGACCAAGGTAGAAATGCCAAAGAAACTATCGAAGCAGGCTCAAAAACTAATAGAAGAATTGAAGAAAGAAGGGCTCTAGCCCCTTTTTTCTTATACCACAGACATTGACAATCGTCTTTAATAAAGATATATTTTTAAGGAACCAGCAGTTCATCTTACTACCCCTAAACTATGCAAATAGAACCCCAAAAGCCGGATGAGGTCCTAAAAAACCTCCGTCCTTACTTCCGTACGCAACGGATAACGGTCGTCATCGAGAAGACTAACGGGAAAATAATCACGGGTGATCTTACTAACATCCTGTCGGATAGCATCGAAGTTCAGGATACGTATCCACCAACCGAAATCGCAATCCGCGAAATCAAGGAGATCAAATACGGCCGACTTCTCGAGTCTGCGCTCGCCACGAAATAGTGGCAATCATTCAGGAAATGCTGGCATTGCAACCCTAATGCCGGCATTTTTCTTTTTTCAAATTTCTGATATCATGCATATAAATACTATGAAAATACTTACTTATCTAAAAAGTCATGCGGTTCTCAGTGGGGGAATAGCAATTGTTGCTGTTGCAGGAATGATCATTGCTGGGCGAGTTGCACAGAGAGGATCATTGCCTGAAGCAAATACATCAAATATTAAAAAAGTCACTCTCATCAGTGTAGAAAATTTTCGTGATGACCTCTCGAAGGTCTCAGCTGATGGAATCGTAGAATCAGTGTCCCAAGTTGACCTCAAAAGCCAGATGTCTGCACCACTTTCAGTGGTTAATGTTTCAGTCGGAGATACAGTATATACAGGTCAAACAATCGCCGTATTGCAGAATGCTGATATCAGAGCTCAGCTTGACCAGGCTCGTGCAGGACTTCGGTTAGCTGAAGGTCAGTACGCAGGAAGTGGTATTTCTCTAGAATCAGCACAAAAATCAGCCTTTGAAACCCTTCGAAGTGGGTATCTAGCTGCAGATGAAATAATCAATATTCAACTCGGTAGGTTCCTCTTTGAGAGCACAAACGGTGAACCAAGCCTCTCTTCACTTATTGCAATTGATGAAAGGGAACTTCGTGAATCAATCAGAACCCACTACATAGCTTCAAGAGATTCATTTATTACTTGGAAGGGAGCTATTGATGCTGTTTCTGCTGCCTCTGACAACTCAAAAATCATTTCAGCTATAACTTTTTCCCAGAAGCAACTACAGAATATCGCTGTATTACTTGATGAGGTTTCCGCTGCACTGACCACAGACTCAGTAAAGGATTTCTCAAGCACATATTCAGCTATTTCAGGATGGCAACAAACAGTCACAGCCGCGCGAGGTTCAGTGAATGCAAGTACAAAAGCATTAACCTCAGCTGAAGCAGTATTATCAGGAGCACAGGTTACTTATGAGTCGCCTGCTGAAGCCCAGATCTCATCAGCGCGAGCAGTTGTTAAGAATCTTGAAGCACAACTTGCAAAAACAGTCATTACTTCTCCAATTACAGGTAAAATTGCCGCATTACCACTACGAACGGGCGAGTTGGCTCAGCCAGGTCAGCTTATCGCAACAGTTGTAGGGGGTGGTGGACTTCAAGTTAAGGCATACGCAAGTCCTGAGGATCTCCTCAAGATTAAAACCGGTGCAAAGGCACTCATACAAAATTCAGTTATGGCAACAGTTGCAAGCGTTGCACCAAGCGTGAACCAAACAAACAAGAAAATTGAAGTCAAGATTACAGTCAACAATCCTGATGCCTCTGGTCTTGTGATTGGTCAAAGCGTTTCTGTATCAATTGAGTCAACAGCTCAAGTGCAGCCCACCGCAAAAGACAACAATTACATTCTTCCTATCCAAAATGTGAAAATCGTACCTGGGGCGGCATATGTCTTTACCATTGACACCGATTCAAAGATTGTAAAAAATCCAGTCACATTAGGAAAAATACAGGGGGACTTTGTTGAAATAACAAGCGGTATAACTTCTGACATGAAAATCGTATCTCCTGTCTACGAGCTTGAAGAGGGTAATGAAGTGGTGTCACAGTAACCTCCAAAATAAATGGATAACAAAAACAAAGAACAATCTTCGGACAGCAGATATTTGGAGCGGCTCGAATTCAACCCTGAACTCAGAAAATCGTGGCTTAATTTCTTCGTAACTAATTTCCGTGTAGTTATACTCCTCATACTCGTTATATCTGGGTGGGGAATTTACTCATTTTATGACCTGCCACGCGAATCAAATCCTGAAGTAAAAATCCCAATCGCTATGGTGACTACTTTTTACCCGGGTGCATCACCGTCTGATGTTGAAGAATTCGTGACGAAGAAAATTGAAGCAAAACTTTCAGGACTAAGCGGACTCCATAAACTTACCTCAAATTCTTACAATTCACTCTCTTCGATTCAAGTGGAGTTTGACGCAAGCGAAAACATTGTGGACGCCATACGAAACCTGCGCGACAAAGTCGCCACTGCTGAAAGTGAAATCTCGACAGATGCTGAAGACCCTATTGTAAGTGAAATATCACTTGATGATATGCCGATATGGTCAATTTCTTTGACTGGTCCGTACGATGGATTCACACTACTTAATTATGTTGACGAGATTCAGGATGAGCTCGAAAAAATTCCAGGCGTACGTGAAATTCAGACAGCAGGAGGAGATCAGCTCGAATATGAAGTAGCCTACATACCAGATCGACTCATATTTTATGGGATTACAACAGACGATGCGAATCGCTCTATTTTAACTGCAAATATTGCCATACCATCTGGAAACTTTGAGAACAAAAATCTTATTTTCCCAGTGCGGGTCGATGGACGAATGACGGAAATATCAGAAATAAAACGTATTCCTGTCGCACACACACAAGATGGTGGAACTATTTTTCTTGAAGACATAGCAAGTGTAACTGAGCGAGCAATCAAAAAGACTTCTTACTCACGCCTTTCAACCGACGGCTCTGAACCAAAAAATTCTATAAGTCTCAGTCTTATAAAAAGACAGGGTGCTTCTGTCCTCGATACAGTAGATGCTGCTCGTGCTGAGGTTGATAGAATGATTTCAACATTTGCGCCAGGTATTACCTACAGCGTCACGATGGACATGGCAAAAGAAGTGCGTGTAAGTTTCGACCAGCTCAGCCATGACTTCCTTATCACTGTACTCTTGGTTGCAGTTATCCTTTTCCTTATTGTGGGCTTAAAGGAAGCCTTCGTTGCTGGAATGGCGATTCCTCTCGTGTTCTTTGTTAGTTTCGGCGTATTAAGCGCCCTCGACATGACCCTGAACTTCCTTTCACTCTTTTCACTCATCCTAGCGCTTGGACTTCTCGTCGACGATGCAATCGTGGTGGTTTCTGCGACGAAGCAATACCTAAACACAGGGAAATATACTCCCGAGGAGGCCGTCCTTCTCGTGCTTAACGACTTCAAATGGGTACTTACGACAACCACACTTGCAACTGTTTGGGCCTTTTTGCCTTTGCTTTTCGCGACAGGGATCGTCGGGCAATACCTTAAGTCAATTCCTATCACAATTTCGATTACACTCGTTGCGTCTTTGCTCATTGCCTTGATGATCAATCATCCACTTGCTGCCATCCTTGAAAGATTGAGACTTACTCGACGATTTTTCTTTCTCATTGAGGGACTCCTCATAATTTTTGCTGGAATCATGTTTTACAATGGCGGGATTATCCAGATCATCCTCGGAGTCATCGCTCTTGTGATTGAGGGATGGCTTATTTGGTGGTATGAAAAGGGAGGAACGAAAAAAATGGCAGACAATGCCCGCCTCATGAATGCTGAGTGGAGAAACGATGATCTTATAAAAAAGAAACTTGCTGAACAAGGCGATCGATCTCATGAAAGTCTTACCAATCGTCTCATCCATGGAATCATTAATTTCCACAAGTTTCTTCCACTTTACGAAAAGACACTTCGATATTATATTTTTAACAAGAAAAAGCGACGACTTGTTCTCGGTCTTGTAGCACTACTTTTCGTTGGCTCTGTATCACTTGTTGGAACTGGGATTATTCGAAGTGAATTCTTTCCAATCTCAGATATGGACTATATCTATATCGATATCGCTCTACCCGTTGGATCAAACCTTGAGGAAACAAATATTAAAACACAGCTCGTTGAGGAGAAAATGGGGGACTACCCAGATGTTCTAAGCTACTCAACAATTATTGGCCAAGCAAGCCCGAACTCCGGAGGATTCAGCGGCGGAACAGGTTCGGCAAATCTTTCTTCTATCTCACTTACACTTAAAGAAAAAAAGGCAAGGTCAATGAAATCATACGAGCTTGCTGATTCAATCAGAAAGGATCTTGAAAATGCTGCTCTCCCTGGTCTCAGAATAAATGTATCAACGCCGGCAGGTGGTCCTCCAGCAGGCGCCGCTTTCCAAGCGCAGATTTCAGGCGATGATCTTGAAGTTCTGACAAAAATAATCAACGACCTTAGACCAATTCTTGCCAAGATACCTGGAGCTATAAATGTTGACTCATCCATCAAGGATTCCGTACCTGAATATACCTTCAAGCTTGATCCGATCGCT
Source organism: Patescibacteria group bacterium (assembly GCA_030917665.1). GTDB lineage: Bacteria > Patescibacteriota > Minisyncoccia > Phycocordibacterales > PALSA-1337 > CAIOGI01. The sequence continues at coordinate 6,147 of JAUPUH010000026.1, forward strand.
CTTGAAAGAAATAATCTCACAGCAGCATATGTCGGTTCTGTCTTAAGAACCGCAATATCCGATGTAGAAATTGCAAAAATCGTAAAGGGTGAAAAAGAAATCAAACTTATTGCCACATTCGACGAAAATTCAATTCCTGACCTAGCATCTATTCAAAATTTGCAAATACTTAACAATCTTAAAGAACCAGTCTTCCTAAAAGACGTCTCAACAATTGAGTTGAAGCCTGCTGTCAACGTAATCACCCGAATCGATCAAAAAAGAACTGTTGTCCTTTCTGCTGGCGCTGATTCAACCACAAATGGCCCGGCGATCCTTGCAGAATTTCAGAAACAAATAGCTACATACACATTTCCACCCGGTTACAGCATCTATTACGGAGGGGAGAACGAGCAGAATGCCGAATCAGTTCTCTCAATCCTTAGAGCAATGATCATTGCAGTGATCCTTATCATCGCAACACTTGTAATACAATTTAACTCTTTCAGGAAAGCACTGATTGTCCTTGTTCCTATTCCACTTGCACTTATCGGTGTATTTCTTGGAATGGCAGTGTTTGATGTCTCAATTGGATTACCTGCACTTATTGGAATTCTGGCACTTTTTGGAATCGTCGTTAAAAACGCAATCATTCTTGTAGATAAAATCACACTCAACATTAAAAGCGGAATTCCATTTGAGGAAGCTGTTGCTGATGCTGGCAGGTCACGACTTGAGGCAATCTTCATTACATCACTCTGTACCATCTTCGGAATACTACCCGTCACGCTTTCTGATGAATTCTGGCAGGCACTCGGAAGTTCTGTAATCTTCGGATTAACACTCTCGTCATTCCTAACGCTCTTCATTGTGCCGGCCTTCTATCTTATTCTCATGAAGGAAAAAGACGATAATTAATGTTAATATACACACATGTCAAAAAAGATACTTCTATCTGGGGTTAAGCCAACTGGGGCACCACATATCGGTAATTATTTCGGTGCTATGAAGCAATTCGTTGATCTTCAAAATACCAACAATTATGAGTGTCATTTCATGATTGCTGACTATCATGGACTCAACTTCATCCAGAATGCTGACGAAATGCGAACGAATACACTCAATCTTGCGCTTGATTATCTTGCGATTGGCCTAGATCCTCTGACTTCTGTCATATTTAAGCAATCAGACGTTTCTGCACACACAGAGCTTACATGGATTTTCGATTCCATAACGACAATGCCATACCTTATGCGAGCACATGCTTTCAAAGATGCAGAAGCAAAAGACAAAGAAATCAGCATCGGGACATTCAATTACCCGATGCTTATGGCTGCTGACATCCTTCTTTATGATGCAGATGTTGTGCCAGTAGGGCAAGATCAGAAACAGCATATAGAGTACGCGCGAGATACAGCACAGAAGTTCAATAGTCTATTCACTGAAACTTTCAAACTACCTGAACCACTCATCATGAAGGAGGTTGCTATCGTGCCTGGTACGGATGGACGCAAAATGTCAAAAAGTTATGGAAATACGATTCCACTTTTTGCTACACGCGAGGAGATAGTGAAAGGGGTTATGAGCATTGTCACTGATTCAAGCGGAGACGTTCCTACAAATGTCTACAATATGCACAAACTCTTAAAGTCAGAGGAGGATTTGAAAAAACTTTATGATGAGAACAAAGGTAAATATAAAATTTTGAAAGAAGCACTCATAGATGACCTTGATGCATTCATAAAGCCGTTGCGAGAAAAAAGAGCTCTTATTGCTCAAAATATTCAGGGAGTTGAGGCTGTTCTTATTCAAGGAGCTCTCAAGGCGAAGGAAAAGGCAGACGCAAAACTTTTGACAGTCAAGAAAAACATTGGCGTACTCTAAAATTCATTTTGATTTAAGAATTTATTTATAGGGAATTCATGAGCATTTGATATGTTTTAAATATTATTAAATTAATATTTATTATATGGATAATGAACAGTATAGTTATGTACTAGGTGCGCTGGCTCGCATTGATAGAAAGGTGGATTTCTTACTTGAAATGAGTCAAGAAAAGAAACCTCTGCGAGATATTGATGAATTTGAGGAAGAGTTCGATATGTAGTATGATAGCGCATATAATATCAAAAGTATGGAAAGAATATATATAAAAGACCTCAAAGAGCACTCTGGGAAAGAAGTCAGTATTTCAGGCTGGGTTGATATCCGCCGAGACCAAGGTAAGCTTATTTTCTTTGATTTCAGAGACATCACAGGAAAGGTCCAGGGTGTTATTCTTCCAAATGCCAAAGATGCACATACAGTAGGTTCGACTCTTCGACCAGAGTGGGTAGTTCAAGTAAAGGGAAAGGTCAATCCTCGGCCAGAAAGAAATATTCAAAAGGACAAGATGAATGGAGATATCGAGCTCGAGATACTCGAGATTAAGGTTTTGAACGAAGCAACAACCCCCCCTTTTGATCTAAAAGAAGACGGAAAAGAGATTAATGAAGAAGTACGACTTAAGCATAGATATCAAGACCTTCGACGACCCCGATTGCAAAAGAATATCTTGAATCGTCACAAAGTTCTTCTTCATGTTCGAAATGCTTTTTCAAAAAATGGTTTTGCTGAAATTGAGACTCCTCTTCTTTCTGCTACAACTCCAGAAGGTTCTCGAGATTTTATTGTTCCTTCACGACTCGAAAAGGGTAATTTTTATTCACTTCCTCAATCCCCACAGCAATATAAGCAGCTTTTGATGGCTTCAGGATTTGAAAAGTATTTCCAGTTTGCACGATGTATGAGGGACGAGGATACGCGAGGAGACCGACAGCCAGAATTTACTCAGCTCGACATGGAAATGAGCTTCGTAGAGCAAAAGGATGTCATGGCAATGAACGAAAAAGTGATCCTTGATCTCATCAAGACTCTTTATCCTGAAAAAGAAATTCAACAAACGCCGATTCCTGTAATGACACACAAGGAAGCTATGGCCAAATATGGAGTCGATAAGCCTGACATCAGAAAGAATAAAGATAATCCAAATGAACTCGCATTTCTCTGGGTGGTTGATTTTCCATTCTTTGAAAAAGACGAGGAAACAAAAGGTTGGACTTTTAGTCACAATCCTTTCTCAGGTCCAAAACCAGAATTTATGAGTGATTTGATGAATCAAAAAAATATTGAAGGAATTCTCACAACTCAATATGACCTTGTGCTTAATGGTTCAGAAATTGGTGGTGGAAGTATCCGAAACCACAATCCTGAGGCTCTCAAAACTGTCTTTAAAATAATGGGGTATGACGATGAACGAATCGAAAGGAACTTTGGTCATATGCTTCACGCGCTTGGTTCAGGAACACCTCCACATGGGGGAATGGCATGGGGCTTTGATCGACTCATGATGATACTCGAGAATGAACCTAACATCCGAGAGGTGATCGCTTTTGCAAAAACAGGAGAGGGAAGAGACCCTATGATGGGAGCTCCTGGAAAAGTTCAGGACAAACAACTCAAGGAGCTTGGAATTAAAATTGTAGAAGGTAAATAAAAAAACAACTCCGAAACCCTAAGGTTCCAAAGCGTTTTGTGAAGTAACCAACTTTTTTCTATTCATCCTGTACCAGATGATGTCATGGGCACAGCTCAGAATAGTGGCGGGAATAAAAATCCACAAGAAGAACAGCAGGGTTTCTTCTAGTGATGCGGTAGGGTGTACCGATATGAATTTCAGCATGGCAAATACTAGAAAGCCAAAATAGCAGAGTAAAGAAATAATCTGTCTCATAAAAAGAACGAAGTTTATTATCAAATATAATACCATGCATCTTTGACTTTTCCTTGTGGTGTGATTGAATAAGACTAGCGTAACGAACAAATAACCCCTATCCAAGGAGTCCGTCATGGAATTCACACTGCAAATGAAACTGAAAGGGAATTACCCTGAAGTAACGGAGGCCTTCATCAAAAAAGCCCTCAAACGTAAGAAAGCTGAGATTGGCACAAGGTCAAGCAGGAAAGTGTCAGTCCTCATCACAGATGACAAAACAAAGGCGAAAAAGCACGAAGATGAACCTAACGCGTTTACTGTACTCATCCTTGCAAGCAGCATCAGTAGCAGCTATGACTTCGACATCACAGCGCCTGACGATTTCCAAGAAAACTTTATCAGGTTTCTCACCAGGGTGAATTAAATACCTGGATACAGAAGACTGCGCTGCACGAACAATGCGGCGCGCTTTTTTATTGCAATTTCTGTTACAATATATGCAATGCCTGAAACGTTCAAAATAAATACCTCAGCTTACGAAGGTCCTCTTGACCTCCTTCTTTCTCTTGTTGAAAAAAGAAAGCTTTTCATCAATGATATCTCGCTTGCAA
>JAUPUH010000027.1 GCA_030917665.1 Patescibacteria group bacterium
GCCTCAAAGACCAGTTCCAGGAAAGGACTCTTACGAAGAAATATTTAACATTCGTTTATGGGGAAATCAAGGATCAATTTGGCATCATCAACCGTCCGATCGGACGAAGCCCGAAGGATTTCCGCCGATGGTCAGCTACTAGGGGCGCTCGAGGCGAGCTTCGTGATGCTGAGACATGGTACACACTTCTTGCATATAGGGCAGGGTACTCGTTCCTCGAAGTCGAGCCCAAGACAGGCCGTACGCATCAGATCCGCGTACACTTCAAGGCTCTAAACCACCCTGTGGTGTGCGATGGCCTCTACGCCTCTGGTATGCCCAACAAGATAGGGTTTGAACGAAACGCACTTCATGCATATTCCATTGAATTTACGACATATGATCGAAAGAAGGTCCTGGTCAAAGCTCCAGTTCCGGCTGACTTTTTGAATGCTTTTGAGGAGCTTGGTATCACAGAAGTTGCGAAAAATAAGGGTCTGTGTTAGATTTGTCTCTACCTATATGGCAACAAAAACTCAAGTAATTTCATCAGTCAAGGTTGAAGAGCGAAAAGCTCTTGATATTCGCCCTGGCGACACAGTAAAAGTCTGGCAGAAGATCCAGGAGAAGGGAAAGACCCGACTTCAGGCATTTGAAGGTCTTGTACTTGCACGAAAGCACGGCACAGAATCAGGAGCAACCTTTACAGTTCGAAAGGTTATAGACGGTGTGGGAGTTGAGAAGATTTTCCCGCTTTATACCCCAATGATCGATAAGGTTGAACTCCTCCGACGCTCAAAGGTCCGCCGAGCAAAGCTCTACTTCGTCCGAGAGAAGGCTGCGAAGGAAATCCGACGACAAATGCGACGAATGCTCGCAATCGAGAAGAATGAAAACAAAGAAGGACAGGGTGAAGAGAAAAAAGAAGAGGCTGCTGCATAAGCAGCTTTTTTGTTGATAATCTGACGAATATTGGGTATAGTGGGGAAGTTCTACTTGCGCAGATGGCGAAATTGGTAGACGCACTACCTTGAGGTGGTAGCGCCCTCACGGGCTTGGAGGTTCGAGTCCTCTTCTGCGCACTCGCTTACGTTTCATATGAGGCGAATATGGTGGCTATGGTGTAGCGGTTAGCACCAGAGTTTGTGGAACTCTTAGTTCGGGTTCGACTCCCGATAGCCACCCCACGTTCGAAATTAGATATCAGTTGAGATACTAAAATATAGAATTTTGGTATACTTTTGTTATGGAACAAATACCCAACTCAGAAAAAATAAATCCTAATGAGCTTATGAAAAGATTGGACCGCGCCGTTCAATATGGTAGCAGGGAAGATCTATTAGCACTCTTTGATGGTGGGATGGATATTAACCAAGTTGATTTTTCTGGCAGAACTGCTTTACAGCTATTATCTTTTTCTGGTGATGAAGAAGGTGTGAGGATACTGATTGAAAGAAATGCGGATGTAAATCATGTTTATATGCATCATGATAGAATCCCTTTAACTGCTCTTGATGCCGCAAGAGAAAGGGGTCATAAAAAAGTTGTTGATCTTTTGCTTGAGCATGGTGCCAAGACTGGAAGGGAGCTTCAACCAAAAGCATGAGAGAAATCGAAATAAAACCCCAAGACATCAGATTTTAATTAGGTATGTTATTATTACTAAGTTAAAAACCAATCTAATAATTATGCAACCAGATCAAATCCAGGTTCCACAAGCCCCCCAAGTTCCTCAGACCCCGCAGATTCCTCAGCCACCGGCAGAGAAAAAGCACTATCATATACTCGGACCAATAATTGTATTTCTTGCTTGTGTCGGCTTCTTTTTCCTCGCTTTCTCGCTTTCAAGTTTTTCATCCTTAGGGTTGTCAGCTTCTAAGGTATTCATAATTGGAGCACTAGTAATATCTGCAGCAGTCACAGGTCTTTTTTCTCTTGTAGCTTTTGGTATTAGGAAAATTGGGACTAAATTTGGAAATAAATGGGCAACCATATCTTGGGCAATTCTATTCGGTCTACCTCTCGCCGCACTATTATTTTTATTTTGGCGTCAAGGCGCACCTTCCCCTGGACTCAAAATTTTTAAAGACATAAGTTTTTATAGTGCACCTGCACAAGACTGGAAGAAATATATCAATGAGGAGTTTGATCTTTCGCTAAAATATCCCCCAGAGCTATCTTTGGAGGAGGGTCCATATGCTTTTGGTTTTGATGATGTCTTTTCAATACACCTCGAGAGAGTGGATGAGACTGACGATTTTAATTTCGTCGTTTTTGCAACGACAGATGCTAATAAATGTATGGACCTTTTGGCAAATAGCGCTTACTTGCTTCCGGCTGATTTGAAATATAAAAAAGATATAAATGGCAAGACCTTTTCACAAGGACAAGTAGATTTGCAAACAGTGTATGGTACTATCGAAAACTTCGTCTATATGCAAAAAGAACCCGTCTGTAAGGTTGCTATAGTCACTTTTTCTGACAAGTCTATTCCTGATGGAGTACCTATTAAGAATGATTACGCATCAGTATTCAAACTCGTTGAATCAATATTGGGTTCCATGGATATGATATAATTTTTCTATGAAAAAGATTATAATTTTAATTGTCATTATATTAGTAGTTGTTTTCTTTTATCCTAAATCTTATATATCATCTCCAGGCTTCGTGAGTGCAGAAACTGCGGCAGATTTTAATAATACTGCGCCAAAATGTGTCGGATATAGTTATCTCACAAATGCCATGGAAATGGCTGCAGATGCGCCGGGGAAGAGTCTTTGCTTTGGTTGGCTAGCGAAATAAATCACTTTTTCCTCTTAAAATTTGGTATAATTAACTTAGAGGACACTAAGTCTTATTCACTATCTAATTTAATCAAAAAATATGAACGAAAATAAATCTTCATCAACAGGGCCAGTTATAGCTGTATTAGTTTTCGTTGTCATCCTCATTGTCGCTTGGGTCGCCTACTCACAAGGATTCTTCCAGGCAAAGGAAGAGGTTAAGGACGAGGCGGGTTTCCAGATAAATCTCGGAGGGTCTTCAGGAGCTGAAAGAGAATAATTAATAGAAAACTCATCATGATTCAAACTACAACATCAATAATTGAAGGAAAGAAAATTACCCAGTATCTCGGCGTGATTAGTGCTGATGTCATCATCGGTGCGAACATTTTTAGCGACCTTTTTGCCGCAGTGCGCGATGTTGTTGGGGGACGTTCAGCCACATACGAGAAGAAATTGGCAGAAGGAAAAGCAATGGCGATGAAGGAATTGGAAGAAGAAGCACAGAAACTTGGAGCCAATGCTATTGTTGGCATCGACTTTGACTTTGAGACAGTTGGCGCGAAGGGTTCCATGCTCATGATTACTGTTACAGGTACCGCAGTCAAACTGGAGTAATGAAAAACACCCAAGGGAAAATTATTGCTGTAGTTGGAGCCCCACGTGCGGGTAAATCATTTCTTGTTCAAAAACTTGCACAATACTACGGCGGAGAAGCTCTTCTCGAGGGAGAGGAGGCAGATTTTCCTGCTCGTCTTAAGGAAGATATAAAAGAAAATATCCGACCACTTGAGCGGATGTTGTGGTTTAGGAATAAGATGGTAAAAGATTATCTCAAGGCTGACGCAATCAGGAAAGAGGGAGGTATCGCTGTTATAGATACTTTTTGGATGAGCCTTGAGCCTTACATTCCCATTCTTACAGAGGGATTTGAAAGGGACATCTGCCAAGACCTTTTTACCATCGATACGCAGCTACTTTCTTTACCAGATGTTACTATTTTGCTTCAGAATAGTTTTGAGAATACAAAGAATTTTCTCAAACTTGGGAAAAGAGATTTTGACTCAGGCTTAATCTACTCCGAAGAATATATTCTCTCCAATCAAGAAATGCACAGGAAGACTTTTTCTCAGGAAGGGCTCGCGAAAAAAGCTTTTGTTTTACAAAGAGATAGCCTTGATTTTGAAAAGAAATCTGACTTACAGATCGTACTAGACAGGATTGAGAAAGTGTTAGAATAGAGGCATGCTTAAAACTCTCATCAAAATCGTTATCCTCGTAGTTATCCTTGTGGTTATTGCGTGGGTGATCAAAGTAGAAGAGCAGGCTGTGGTTTTAGAGGCTCCCGTCAAACCAGAACAACCGATAAAGCTTGTATCTGTTTTGCCTGGAATAGTATTGCCTGGAGAC
>JAUPUH010000028.1 GCA_030917665.1 Patescibacteria group bacterium
AAACCAGACTGAAATGAGTGTTGTTATTGGTACTGCGAGTACAAGACCGATGCTTCCGATAAGGGTTCTGACAATTTCTGTTGCAAATATTTCGCGATTGAGCACAGAAAACGAAGCTGTTTCAGACATAGAAAAAAGTAAGAGGAGTGGTAAAGAAGCACCGACATACGCAATCGCGAGAGTGTTGACCAGTGCGCCGATATGCTCCCTACCCATACGTAATGCGCGAAGATAAATTTTCCTGCGCGGAACGTGTGGAGCGATCTTGTGAAGTTCTTCCACAGAAATAGCTTGACCTATCGCGACATCATACAAGACCCCGAGAAGTCCAATCATGATTCCGCTCAGAAGTATACCGACGATGTCGATAATGCCCCGAGTACTCAAGCTCAAATAAACAGCTTCGTCAGATTCAAAACCAGTCAGATGCGAAAGATTCACCGACCAATATGCGAGGGCGCCTGTAATAACAACAGTAATAATCATACCTATCACGGCCGAACTCGTTGTTCTATTGAAGCCATGCGTGACATACGAACCAAGAACAATGATAAGTGAGGAAACTGCCATACTCATAAGGATTGGTGAGTAACCTTCAAGGATTCCAGGAATCAGCACATAAAGAATGAGGAGTAGACTTCCCGCAAGACTCAAAAGACCACGAATTCCTTGTATTCCACCAATCGCAAGCACAACGACTATGAATATGACAACAAAAATGGTTAGGGCTGGGAGGCGATACGAATCTGAGACACTATAAAGCTGTACTTTATCTTCTGCACGAATAGTGTCTCTCAAAAGAAAAAGATCGCCTACTTTCAATTTCAAATAATCATCATTGAGAGTGATAATCTCGCCCTTTTTCGATCCTTCAAGAATCTCAACTTTGAGTGTTTGGTAAGTGCTTAATATATCTGTGCCGGGCACATTCTTTTGCTCCTCATTCAAAACCTCCACAACCCGGGCTTTTACTATACTGACCTCATCCTGCAATAAAACCGGCTCTTGTGCCTGTGCGCAAGAAAGGGAAAAAGAAAAAACTGCGATGAGAATTAGGATTTTGCGCATGATTTGCATATGCCGAAAAACTCAAGAGAATGTTCAGAAATAAACGAAAATTTCTTTGAGTGTGGTACGAGTGTGCCAATTTCACACGAATCAACTTCTTCAATCAAATTACATTTACTACAAACAATGTGGTGGTGATGTGTATCACTGATCTCATAAAAAGTAATGCCAGTACTAAGATTGAGTTTCTTGATAAGGCGATACTCCACAAATGTTTCAAGTGTGCGGTAAAGAGTAACCATATCAACCTTGCTCATTTTTGCAGCAATTTGGTCTGCAGTCATTGGCCCTTCATTATCATAAAAAGTCTGAAGAATCTCCTGTCGTTGTGCAGTAGCTTTCAACCCGATACCCTTAAATAAAGCTGGCATGCCCATGCTTTTCCCTATTTCGACCTTCATCCCATGATGTCTTTTCATTCTGCTAGTATATTCTAAATGCAACTTACTTGCAATTAGAAATGAAGTAATGTATAAATATCAATAAGCTAAATGCAACTTACTTGCATTTAGAAATTAACCACTTTTTAAACACTCAATCGCGCATGCTTGCATACATAATTTTAAGCTCGGTCGGAATAATGCTCGCCTCGCTCATCGGCGCGATATCGGTATGGAACAAACTAGGAACAATCATCGAGAAAAATCTTCACTATCTCGTTAGCTTTTCTGCTGGAGTATTTCTTTTCATAGCATACGGACTCGCACATGAAGCAGAATGGGGCGTGTGGATCATCGTCGGAGCCGCAGCTTCCCTTCTCCTCTTCAAGCTACTACCTGATTTTCATCACCATCACGATAGCGAACATGACGACCACAATCACTCAAACATCGACGCTCGGAGAGTGGTTGTAAGTGACGCAATTCACAATATAGGTGATGGAATACTTCTTGTCGCAGCCTTTTCCGTCAACACTGCACTTGGGTTTGCGACAACTTTAAGCATCTTTATCCACGAAATAATTCAAGAAATCTCAGAATTTTTCGTGCTCAAGCAGGCCGGCTTTGCAACAAAAAAGGCACTCATGTTGAATTTCATCACATCCTCTACAATCCTCATTGGAGCAATCGGCGGGTATTTCCTTCTTGAGAAATTCGAAGCAATAGAATTACCACTCCTCGGAATCACTGCTGGTGCCTTCTTTGTCATCGTCCTCCATGACCTTATTCCACATTCGATTAAATCAATCAAAACAAAAAAACACGTCTCTCAACATGTTCTCTGGTTCGCGCTCGGAGCGATCCTTATATCGATCGCAAGCGCAATCATCCCTCATCTTCATTAATCTACGAACGTAAGAGCCTTACCCTTCTTGTTTGCGCGTCCTGTTCGTCCGATCCTGTGAACATAGTCGTCATACGTAGCTGGAATATCAAAGTTAATGACGTGTGATACGTCTGGAATATCAAGACCTCGTGCTGCAACATCTGTCGCTACGAGAATCTGTACCATATTTTCCTTGAAGCCTTTGAGTGCTCGCTGTCGCTGACTGTGATTCTTGTCTCCATGAATAGACTCTGCCTTGAATCCCTTTGCGATAAGAGCCTTTGAAAGCTTCTCAACCCCATGCTTTGTTCGTCCAAAGATAATAACTTTATTGAAATCCTCCTTTGCAAGAAGTTCGCCGAGAACGTCGATCTTGTTAAGGCCGCGTGCGACTCGAACAATATCCTGCTCGACATTCTTCGAAGTATCGCGTGTCTTTACAGAAATTCGAACCGGCTCGTGAAGAAATTCTCCAATCATTTTTTCAATTTCGCTTGAAAGAGTCGCTGAGAAAAACAGCGTATGTCGAGGTTTCGGCATACCAGCCATAAGATATCTCATATCATTTACGAATCCCATATCAAGCATTCGGTCTGCTTCGTCGAGCACGATCGTAGAAAATTCCTTAAGATGGATAGCTTTTCGCTCGATAAGGTCCTTGAGTCGTCCCGGTGTTCCAATGATGAATTCATTTACATAACGAAGTTCTGAGAGCTGCTTACCGATATATGCACCCCCAACGCAGCACACAGAAAAGATTTTCATTCCTGGAGTGAAGCCGATGAGCTCATTCTGGATCTGAATAGCAAGCTCTCGTGTTGGAACTACAATAAGAACTCGATGTTTTCGATTTTTCAAAACCTTATCAATAAGAGGAATGAGAAATGCTGCTGTTTTTCCAGTCCCTGTATTAGCGATACCTACGATGTCCTGTCCCTTCAATATATGAGGAATAGACCGGTCCTGGATAGGAGTCGGCAATGTATAACCTTTCTTTATAATTCCCGCCTTGAGGTTCTCTTCAATTTGAAAATCGGCGAACTTGTGGTCAGGAACGAAATGCTCTACTTCTTCAGTAATAGTTGCCTTATTGATAAATCTGGCATGAGAAATATTCTCGCCTTTTGGGCCTCTGTTGTGGCTTCGTGATTTGTTGTGAAATCGAGCTGGTGGTCTTGAACTTGAACCGAATCTGCTAGGTCGAGAATTAGAGCCGTAACTTCCTTGTTTCTTATACATAAATTGTTAATGAATATAATATATTAAAATGATTAGAATGTCAATATATTAGCTACTTCTGCTACAATGGCCTATACTGTTGATATGAATGAAATAATGAAATCAGAGTGGTTCTTCTTCATCTCCTCTATTGGGTTTGTGGTGATTGGCGTGCTTTTGAGCATCATAATGATCTATACCATACGGGCGCTTCATGCATTCACATCACTCATCGAAAAAATGGAGAGCGAAGTTCAAAACCTCGGAACGACAGCACAAGAACTCCTTGAGGATTTCCAAGGCAGCTTTATTTATAGGATGATATTCAAGCCACGTCGAAGGCGCATTACTACAAAAAAATAACTCTCATAAAAAATGAAAAAGAAAACACAATCAAATGCAAAAGTAATTGCAGCAGCTGGGGCTGGTGTGCTTGCGCTTGCTGCCGCATCATATTACCTTTTTGGTCCAGAAGCGAAAAAGCACCAAAAGAAAGTTAAGGGCTGGATGATCAAAGCCAAGGGTGAGATCATAGAGAAGCTCGAGGACGCAAAAGAAATGACAGAACCTGTCTATCACTCAATTGTAGACTCTGTTACTACCGCATATCTCAAAAATGGAAAAATCGCAAAAGAAGACATTGAAGCATTCACCAAAAATCTCAAGGGGCAATGGAAATCAATAGCGAAATCAGCATCACCAAAGAAGGCAAAAACGAAGTCAAAAAAGTAACATGTATGATGTGGCAATAATCGGCGGCGGTGCGGCTGGCATGATGGCAGCTGGGCGGGCAGCAGAACAGGGCGCGCGTGTTATTGTGCTTGAAAAAAATCCGACGCTTGGAGTAAAGCTCCTCATCACTGGCGGAGGCAGATGCAATGTCACCAATGCACAGTCTGATGTGCGTATCTTCTTAAAAAAATATAAGGATAGCGACAAATTTCTTTTTTCTGCTTTCTCTCAATTCGACGTGCAAGGTGCATTGAACTTTTTTAACGAGCGAAATATGCCGACAAAAGTCGAAGCTGAGAACCGTGTCTTCCCTGTAAGCGACAGCGCGCAGTCTGTCTGGGATGTTCTCGTGGAGCGTATGAAAAAGGGTGGTGTTGAAATTAAAACCAACGCAGCAGTAGCTGGGTTTGAAAAGGAAGGAAACAAAATCACTGGAGTTAGATTGAAAAACAAAGAACTTATCGTTGCAAAAAAATATATTGTTGCGACGGGTGGAACTTCACGTCCAGAAACTGGGTCAACCGGAGAAGGTTTCGCGTGGCTAAAAGATCTTGGGCATAACATTATTCCATCAAACGAGGCTCTCGTCCCTATTGCCCTCAAAAATTCCTGGGTGAAGGCATTATCTGGTGCAACGCTTCAGGATATCAAACTCACAACGTTTCAAAATAATCAAAAGCAGGAAGTCCATAAGGGCAAACTGCTCTTCACCCATTTCGGTATTAGCGGACCAACAGTACTCAATATGAGCAAGGACGTCGGCGAGCTTCTTAAATATGGTGAAGTCGAGATCAAACTCGATCTTCTTCCGTCAAAGGATCACGGCATGATGAATACTGCACTGCAAGATCTTTTTAAATTAGACGACAAAAAGAAAATAAAAAATTCTTTGAGCTCGCTCATTCCCTCACCTCTTGTACCGGTTGTTCTCAAACTTTCAAATATCGATGAAAATAAAACAAACAACGGTGTCACACGTGAAGAACGCCTGAAACTTATCGAAACAATCAAAGGTATTTCTATGAATGTCAGTAATCTTCTTGGTTCAGACAAGGCCGTCGTTTCCTCTGGTGGTGTTGATCTTACAGAGGTAGATTTTAAAACTATGCAGTCAAAAATCATTGAAAACCTCTACCTTGTCGGCGACGTGCTCAATATCGATCGGCCATCAGGGGGTTACAGCCTTCAGCTCTGCTGGACAACCGGATGGGTTGCTGGATCAAGCACTGCTAGCCAATAAGCTTTAGTTTTTCTTCCCTTTCCATCTGCTTAATCTCCCATTCTCTTTTCATCGCTTTGCTTTTTGTTTTGAATTTTTCTGAGTAAACAAGCTTCACTGGCCTGCGTGCCTTTGTATATTTTGCTCCGGTTTTTGAAGTATTGTGCGCCACTACCCTCTTATCAAGATCGTTAGTCGATCCTGTATATAAAGTTGTGTCTGCACATTTGAGAATATAGATATAATACATATACAAAAATAAAAACAACCGCCTGGGGGTTATATCAGGCGGCCGCTTTTATCTTTTTCCCTTTTTAGTCTTCTTTGCTGCGAGGCGTGCGTGCTTGATAGCCAATCGCTTCTTCGTCTTGTAAGACCGGGAAGTCTTCATATTCGTGCTTGCGCTTGCTCTTTTTGCCATATCGGTATTCTACACTGGTTTTCGACTCTTGCCAAATTCTTAGGGATACGATAGGATTTATGACGTGATACGAATAACAAATTCATTCTTTAGTTTCTTCTGGAACAACTCGGAAAACCGAAGGGTAAATTAGTGTCGTAGAATTTCTAAAGAAAAGACCACTATCCCCTTCGGCGGATGGTGGTTTTTTCTTCAGGAATAAATGAGCACATTAACAAAACAATACGGTATCTTATGAACAAAACAACATTCCTCGCGCCCTTCGGGGCAACCTTCTCACACGATGCGTATGTCATGCTCTCAGAGCTTTTTTCAGCGCCTCTCGTTACCGAAGGAAATTACATTCCAGCTGGAGCCAATGGAGAGATCCTAAAGCTTATGCGGGAACACGGTGGGTATGGGGCGATCGCCATGGAGACACTTGCAGAAGGCAGGGTCGCGGAGCCTCTAGAGGCCTTCATTGAGCTACTCAAATTCTATGAAAATATTACGCAGTGCCCTTTCCATGTCGTTGGTGCGGTTCGCATGAGAATCCATTTTTGTCTCATGGCACGACACGGAATGACACGGGATTCGATTAAAAGAATCATCGCCCATCCGAAAGCAATCGGCCCCTGTAAGAAATCGATCGAATCAATGGGGACGATAATGATGAGCGCACCAAGCAACGGCGAAGCAGCGCGTCTTGTCGCCCAAAGTGAGGAGCATGCTGATTGTGCGGCCCTCGGACCCACATCAGCTGCAGAAAAGTATGGCCTGCACATCCTCGACAATCAATTCGAGAATCAGGAAGCTGTAACGACATTCTTTCTCATTGCGCCCAAAGCACATGAAAGAGCGGTCGGAAAAGAGAACCGTATGCTCATCGTCTTCAAGGTTCCTCAACACAAATCAGGGGCATTGGTAAAGTGTTTGCTTCCTTTTGATACCGAGGGATTAAATCTGATTCAGATTCACTCAGTTCATGTCGGCAACCATACCTACAACTTCGCAATTGAGATTGAGGTTAAGGATAATCAGCGTGAAGCCATGAATCGAGCAATGAAAGTATTCGGTGCATATGTTGAAAACCATATTGCCTTCGGACCTTTCGAAGTAGTGACAAACTAAAATCACAGGGACTTGCAGCAGCTTATGCTGCAAGTCCCTTTTTATTTTTCCAAATCAAGTGTGTCGTCTATACGGATTTTCGCTACGAATTCTGGCACATGAGAAACGAGAATCATTGCACCTTTGTATTCATTCAATGCTTCTGCAATCAAAGGAAGGTGGCGGAAGTTGATATGGTTTGTCGGCTCATCAAGAATAAGAAGTCCTGGGCGCTCGATAACAAGACGAGCAAAAGCCACGAGACCTTTTTGTCCTTCTGATAGACTTCCGACTCTCGTATTCATAACATCGCCACTAATGAGGAATCCTGCTGCAATTGATCGCATATCCTCTTCTCCGAGATCCTTTCGGAATTTTTCGACAATGTCCATGAGAGATTCTCGCACCGTATGATCGAAATTCAATGTTGAAAAATCCTGCCTGTAATATCCGACGCGCACGCCGTCCGCGATCACAGAACCTTTTCCTCCTTCAGCGATAGTCTGCAAGAGCGTCGTTTTACCTATTCCGTTCGGTCCTCTTAAAAGAAGATGAGTATTCTTCTTTAATGAAATATTCGCCTTACGGTTCGTCGCCTCATGGTTCTTGATGACCTTGTATGAATTAATCTTGATGATTTCTCCGACAATCTCGGGCTGTGATGGAATTTCAAAAGGTCTGATCGTTCGATCTTCTTTTCGAACATCGACGATCTCTTCTTCAAGCTCTTCAGCCTTCTCACGCATTCTTTTTGCAACAAGACGCATCTGACCCCCTTTGTGTGAGAAGAAGTTCGCCTTGTCTTTGTTTTCCTGGATCTCTTTTGCGAGCTGCGCGTTCTTCATGTTTTCTTTTTCAATACGTGCAGAAATCTGTTCGACTACTTTGAAATAGTTTCCGAAATATTGTTCAATCTTCTTTGTATAGACATCAAGATAAAGAACTCCATCAGTAAAAGAGTTGAGGAAATCTGCGTCGTGGGAAATAACGATGACGGTGTTTTTGTAATTCTTAATAAATTGGGTCAAATGCTCAATACCAGCCTTGTCGAGATTATTCGTCGGCTCATCGAGAAGAAGGAGGTCTGGCTGTTGGATGATTGCAGAAGCAAGAAGAAGTCGGGCTTGCTGACCTCCGGAAAATGAACGCACTATGCGGTCATGCGGTGCATGAAAATTCACAACCTCGAGAACCTCTTCGATCTTTACATCAATATCATAAACTTTTTCTTTGAAGCATCTTTCAAAGAATTCTCGCATTGTAAGATCGAGCTGATCGCGAGGAATTACCTGTTTTGCCTGGGCAATCGAAACACCGTTCAGAATATTCACCTTCCCTGACTCAGGCTTTGTCGTACCGGAAATGAGACTAAAGAGCGTACTTTTACCGGCTCCATTCTGTCCCATAAGAGTCACTTTCATTCCCCGTCGCACAGAGAAACTCACCTCATCGAGGATGGGCTTGTTGTGACCGAATTCGAACGAAACATCGTCAAAAGTTAGTAATGCATCATTTTTAGACATGCACTAGAGCATATCATATTGAACTCGGCAATGCTATTGATTTGATGTATTATCTATACCCTTGAGTCTGTCGCGATACTTAACATATACAAACGAAGCCGAAAGAGCGATTATTCCGAAAACAATAAATGAGATGATTCTGTAGATTTCCCCAAGGCTCCAAATATCAACAACAACTTTAAATGCTGTAATCATAAAAAGTGTAAGCCCCATGTACCTTACCGTCACGAACCGCTTCGCAAATCCGACAGATGTAAGCATCGCAGCATAGAGAGCCCAGAGCACAGAGACGGAAGTATTTGACCAATTTCTAATCTGGGTATTTGTAATATCACCAATCTGCTGTAATTCATAGTATGCTGTTATCTGTGTTGTGAACGCATAGAGTGTGAGAATATTTGCCATGAGAACAAATACGGATAATCCCCTCTGCTGTATCTCTGTTGATGCACTTCCATAACGGTAATACATGAAAGCGATAGCATACGCGACCACAACCGCCATCATTATCATTACAAAAGGTCCGTTGAAGAACACGACAAACTCCGCTGTCTTCCTGAAGGTTATGAGGTAGTAGAAAAGATCAAAGAGTCCGCAAATATAAACGATAACACCCATAATCTGGAAGCCTCTGCTTGATGAAGACGAGGCGAGAATATAAAGAACAACAGCCTCAACGAACCACCACGCAGCAATCCATGGTCCTGAAAACTCGATAGGCACTGCGACTGTAAGGAAACTTACAGCAAGTCCTGGCAAAAATACATTGAGCGTGCGGTCGCTTGAATTTTCCTTGTATGCGATAAGGGCGATGAGTATATAAAACCCTGCCACAAGCACTGAACCAAGGCTCACATAATGTTTGTATTCAGGCATAAGAATCTGATAACAGACAAGAGCAAAACTGAGAGCTGTGGTCGTCATAACGAAGTAATCAATTTCAACAGCTTTTGCCTTTTCAACGATAATTCTAAATACGGAAGACGCTGTGAAGATAAGGAACTGAACGAGGACGAAGAGTAGGGTCGGAATAAGCATCTCATTCGTGTATAAAGCCACCATCCATGTTCCAAATATAAACCATGTACCAACGAGTCCGCACAGAATAAGATTTGTCCATCTCTTATAAAGTAGTATTCCGAGGATACCAGCGTTAAGAATCGTTATGTAAGTAAAGGTAATAAATTCACCAAGATTCGTAACCCCAATAAGTACCGGCGAAAGAAATGCACCGATGAAAGCGATATAAGAAAGCACAACTGTGGCGTTTGCGATACTCAAGAAGACTCCGATAGCAGTAACCACGATCATTCCCATGAAAGCGAACATTGGGTCAACAAGGTGATAGAGTGCGTATGAAGAAAATACTGAAACATAAAGTATTGCCAAACCTCCGCCCATAAGTAAATCAGAATATTGAAGATATTTCTTTCTTAAATATTGCCCCATTCCCATAACCGCAATACCGATCAGAATTCCAATTGCGACTCTTCCCTCTGGACCAACCCAGTTGTTATCAAAGGCATATTTCAAAAAGAATGCAACACCGATTATAACCGCAGCAATACCGATTCTACCGAGAATTCTTCCGGAAACCTCTTCACTCGATATATCGCTCTTAACTGAGTTGGCGGCTGGAATAGCCTGTGTCAAAACGGGAGAAGAAGACACAGCTGGTGCAGCGGGTGCTGCTTGTAATGGCTGTTCAGTAGACTTCACTGCCACCTTGCCAGATTTCTTAATCGATTCCTCAAGCTTACCAATCCGATTGTTCTGATGAATAAAAGCCACAAGAATCACAAGAAAAAGTATGAAGTACATAAAATTATGATGTTATGCATATAAGTATAGCAAATGATAAGATATCTGCATGAACAGCAGAAAGAAAATGTTGATAGTAGCTGGAGCGATTTTAGTCATATTCGGGGTATGGTTTTTCTTCTTTAAAAATAATGAATCTGAAATTATCAATAGGAACTCGCGAGGGACGAGCATCGTCGCTTTTGGTGATAGTCTCATCAACGGTGTCGGTTCCACTGAAGGATCTGATTTTGTTTCCCTTCTCTCTGAACGGATTGATCAGCCAATCATAAATCTCGGTGTAAATGGGAACACCACGGTCGACGGCCTGGCTCGAATTAACAAAGCACTCGACGAGGATCCGAAAATCGTCATTCTCCTTCTTGGAGGAAATGATTATCTGAAGAAAGTTCCAATAGATGAAACTTTCAAAAATCTTGAACTCATGGTTAAAGCAATTCAAAAACAAGGCTCAATGGTACTTCTCCTCGGTGTGCGCGGAGGATTGCTTACAGACATATTCGCTGAGAGATTTGAAGAATTTGCAGCATCACACGGCGTCGCCTTCGTACCAAATGTTCTCGACGGGCTCATTGCAAAAAATAAATATATGTCAGATGCAGTACATCCAAACGATGCAGGCTATGAAAAAATTGCAGATAAAGTTGAACCGACACTCAGAAGACTTTTAAAATAAAAAAACACCGCGTTGAGCGGTATTTTTCTTAAGAGGCACTAACTAGATGGCTGGGGTTACAGGAGCCTGAGCCTTCTTGAACTTATTAAGTGCGAATTTACCTGCTCCAGTACCGATAAGAGCAACTGCTGCAGCGATTATCGCAAGATGTCCAGCAAGTGTATCTGGTGCATTCTTAAAGGTAAGGAATGTCGCAACGATAATAACAACTGCAACAAAAAGTGAAGCGTATCGTGTAAAGAGACCCAACACAAGTAGAATACCAGCAATCAATTCTCCATATGCAACGATATATGTAAGGAATGTAGGAATTCCGAGAGCGCCAAAGAAACCGAGTATCATCTCCATGTTTGTAACCTTCATCCAGCCCGCATTGATAAAGATACCTCCAATGAGAAGTCGTGTGACAAGTAATGCAATATCTGCCCGTACGTTTATGATTTTATTCATGGTTATATTATTAAGCTGATTATTCGACTATTTTACCTGATTCGAGCATTTTCACAAGTTCTCTATATTTTCCAAAGGATAAACATCCATTGCAACCTCTTCATATGGATGCACCTCCTTTATTGCTTTCATTACTTCCTTCAATTTCTCTCGAGAACAAGTAACTTCAATTCTCTCTTCTGCAACTTCCTCTGGTTTTCCAACTTCACCAATATGAGGATTTGCGCCTTGTTCGGGTTTGAATCTTCCAATTCCTTTTGTGGAAAATGAACATGAGGAATAGTTACCGAGCTTGCCAGCCCCAGCTTTACCCACCACCTCACGAACAACGTCAGTGTGACTTTCAGGAACATAGACAACAATTTTTACGTATTTTGAAGGCATAATTTTAGATTACCAACCTCTTTCTTTTCCTTCCAACCAAAATCTCCCTGTCTCGACTTTTGAAAGTGCAAGATTATAAATATCTTGAGCTGCCTCTTCAGGAAGTCTAGGACCCTCTTCACCTCCCATATCAGTTTTTACCCAACCTGGATCAAGAGCAGATACTGTGATGCCATCTGGTCGTAGCTGTTTGCTCATTGTTCTCGTAAACATATTGATTGCAGTCTTTGAAATCTTGTATGCGGGGGTGTGCCATGTATCTTCAATCGGATCTACAAGTGAAGAAGCCATAGAGGAAATGTTTATGATATGGCTGGGGTTATTTAACAGAGGCAATAATTGGAGAGTAAAATCTGCGGTGCCAATTATATTTACTTCAAGCGTGTCTCTTAATTTCTTTATTTCTAAAGGATTCCCTATATCATCAAAACTTGCTGCTGCATTATTTACAAGAACATCTATTTTCTTTTCAAGTCTTCCTATCGCATCCGTTGCCTTTTTGATTGTCTTTGGCTTAAGATAATCTGCTTGGATAGCTACAAAATTTTTATCAGAAATATCTATAGTTCCAGTTGTTGATGTCCCTATAACAAACCAACCCTCTGCAAGAAATTTCTTCGCAGTCGCGAGTCCAATTCCCCTACTAGCTCCTGTTATAATCGTAGTTTTCATGGTATTAAAACAGTTTACCTCCAATCACTGCCTCATTCAAATCTGGTGTGATCAAAATAACTTTCCCCTCCTTGTCAGACACCCCAAGCGTAAGTACCTCTGATTCAAACGGTCCAATCTTTCTTGGGGGAAAATTAACAACACCTAGTACCAGTTTTCCCAACAATTCCTCTTTTTTATACAAAGCAACAATCTGAACTGAAGAATTCTTAATCCCAATCTCAGGGCCAAAATCTATCTTTAATTTGTAGGCAGGTTTCTTAGCTTCAGGAAAATCGCTTACCTCAACTACTTTTCCAACTCTTATGTCTAATTTTTGAAAGTCTTCGATGGTTGCCATATTGCATTAAATCTAGCATATTCATCATTTTTAATCATTATAGTGAAAGAGCGGGCCTTGCGGTCCGCCCTTTTGAAAAAATCCGATCGCTACCGTCCTTGCTCAAGCCTGTAAAGCCTGCCCGAGACAGATAGTATGTACCTCATATCGAAGATCTCGGTTTCCAAACCAACTTTGTCACGCACGATTTCGGTAATGATCCTCTCAAGCATGAAAGCTCTTGCAGTCGAATCCCGCGTCAGGGAAAGGTTGCACCAATTCACCTGAGCTAAGGGTGTTTTGCTACCCACAGCGATG
>JAUPUH010000029.1 GCA_030917665.1 Patescibacteria group bacterium
AAAAGATAAAGAATTCAAAAAAACTCGCGATGAAATCCTAAAAGAAATCAAAGCGGAATTGAAGAAAATGTAATATGCTCGACTATAACGAAATCAGAGAAAGAAAAATAATAATTCACGAGGGTGAACCGTACGAAGTTATTTCGTCACACGTTTTCAGAAAACAACAAAGAAAACCTGTAAACGCAACCAAGCTTAAAAACTTGGTTTCAGGAAGAGTTGTAGAATACTCTTTCCACGTTTCTGAAAAAGCAGAAGAGGCAGACATCTCGAAGAGACCTGCAAAATATATTTTTGAAAAGAAAGGAGAATACTGTTTCTGTGATCCAAAAGATCCTAAAAATAGATTTTTCATCGGAGCTGATATTTTAGGAGAATCGATGAAATGGGCAAAAGAAAACAGCGAGCTTGAACTAAAAGTATTTACAGACAAAGATGGCGAAGAGATGATTGTCGGAGTTGCCGTACCAAACAAAGTTTCTCTGGAGGTTACAGAAGCTCCTCCAAATATTAAAGGAGACACTGCCACAGGAGGAACAAAGGTTATCACCCTAGAAACAGGAACAAACATAAACGCACCGATGTTTATAAATGTTGGAGACAAGGTGATCGTAAACACTGAAACTGGACAGTATGTAGAAAGAGATAGTAATTAAATAAATATAAAAAGAAAAGCCCCTTGCACTTTGCGTGCAAGGGGCTTTGAGTATAAGCAATACTCACCGATACCCCACACCTTCTGGTGTGGGTTTAGTGCGGACCAGATCGTTCGCATTTGGACCGACTGAGACAGTCTCCACATGAATTCCTAGGTGTTCCTCAACAAGGTCGAGGAAACTCCTAAAAGAACCGGTGATGTCAGTATCTCTCTTAATATGAGAGCTATCCCAAGCATCAAATTGTTTATATGTGGCCACACCTCCACCTTTCGAGAAACACACACTAACACTTCCCGTAACACCGGGAGAGAGCACGTCTACTTTTGTCATGAAAAGCTCATCAACACCTGCAAGCTCGCAGGCATACTGGAGATCAGGGAGGTCCAGCCATCCGATACGCCTTTTGCGTCCGGTTGTCGAACCAAATTCCTTACCTGCTTCACAGATAAGGTCACCACTTCCATAGAGAAGCTCAGTATCAAAAGGTCCACTACCAACTCTGGTATTATAGGCCTTGAATACCCCGATCACTCTACCTTTTGTGGCGAAGCCAGGGAGTCCAATTCCCGCAGGCGCTGAAGACGGCATGCAGTTGGAGGACGTTACGTACGGATACGTTCCATATGTGTTGTCGAGCATCACAGACTGAGCGCCTTCGGCAAGCACTCGAACAGATTTTCTTTCAGAAAAGATCTTACGAGCCTCTCCGTCAGATAGGAAGAAGTTGGCTTTGGCGATGCTAATATTTTCGCCAAGCCACTGCACAGCCTCTGCCCACTCTTTCAAACTCTCTTCTGAAGCAGACAGCCAATCCTGGCGATAAATCGGCATCAAGGAAAGTGGATATGACATGATGAATTGCTCCAGCATCTCTATATCAGAGTAATCCTCTGTGCCGTTGGAAGATAATAAGTAGAAAACATCCACTACTCGAAGCCCAATCCGATGAGCCTTGTGAGCATATGTTGGACCAATTCCCTTACATGTTGTTCCTAGGCGCTTGTTCATTTCCCCATCTATTTTCCGTTCATACGGAGTGATGAGGTGAACAAGCTCTGAAAGGTATATGGTTTTCGAATCAAAGCCAAGTGCCTTGATCCCCTCCACCTCTGCCTTCAAAAGAACCGGGTCAACCACACAGCCTGGGCCGATGAAATTGACTCGAAGCCTGGCTAAAATTCCGACCGGTACAACATGGAGAACAAGCTTCTTACCTTCATGAAAAACGGTATGTCCAGCATTTGGACCACCATTGAAACGTGCTGAGATCTGGTAAAGACCGGGTATAAGCGCAAGCTTTTGCGCGATCTTACCCTTCCCTTCATCTCCGTACTGAAGACCGACGACAACGTCGTAGATTATTTTGAGCAAACTTTTCATCTCTTGGGGTTTTAGTTGGGCATTGCCCGTTTATATAAAAGTTCAAAAATCCTTTTAAAATTTACAGGAATTTGGGTGAAAGGTCAATCAAAAAGCCCAGCGCGAAGCGCTGGGCTTTTTGATTTTTATCTAACTACGAATGGAAGTAATCCCATTATTCTTGATCTTTTGATGGCATTTGCCAGAGCTCTTTGATTCTTTGCAGTTAAACCATTTCTCTTTCGAGAAATCATTCTTCCACTTGGATTCAAGAACTGTTTCAAAACAGCAGTATCTTTGTAGTCGATATGTTTTACATTATTTGATGAGAAAAAATCTTGCATATCAATTCTTTAATTTAATAATTTAATTAAAACGGTATATCTTCTGGATTTATATCGTCTTCATCTGGATATTCGATAGTATCTAGATCTGGTGCCTTTTGTTCAGTCTCTGCCCCTTTTTTATTGGCACCATATGAAGAAGAACCGGAAGCTCCGTCAGAAGAACCTCTTGAACCAAATTGAATATTATCAGCGATAATTTCTGTTCGGTAATTCTTCTTTCCGTCTGCTTCCCAACTTCTTGTTTGAAGTCTTCCTTCAACCATGATGTTGCTTCCCTTTTTCATATATTGAGCAACTGTTTCTGCTTGGCGACCGAA
>JAUPUH010000030.1 GCA_030917665.1 Patescibacteria group bacterium
CGCATTAAAAATTATTCTATTCTTGTTGAAGGACAAATGGATCTCGTGCTTTCACATCAAGCAGGAATCAAAAATACAGTTGCAGTTTCTGGAACTGCTCTCGCAGACACTCTTATTTCAAAAGAAAATATTGTTAACAATCTTGGAATAGTGAAAAGACTTTCGAATAATATTATCCTAGCTTTCGATTCTGACAACGCTGGACGAAAGGCTGCCATGCGTTCTGCAAGTATTGCTATGAGCCTCGGGATGGACGTAAAGATAGCTGATTTGCCTGAAGGAAAGGACCCAGCTGATCTTGTCCTTGCCGATCCTGAACAATGGAAGCAGGTCTTGCGGAATTCTAAGCCTGTGGTAGAATTTCAGCTTAATACTGTGCTTTTACAAAACCTTGATCCGCGTAAAGTGCCAAAGGCACTTCAGGACAATGTATTTCCATTTATTGCTCCTCTTACAGGCGCGATGGAAAAGGCACATTATATTAAGTTGATAAAGGAGAAGACAGGGCTATCCGAAGACGCCATCAGGGAGGATCTCGCAAAAACTGAGGCTTCCTTGAAAAGTGTTGTGGCTGAAGTCAGGAAAGTTGAACAGATGAAAACTGCTTCAACCCGGCTTGATGCTATTGTTCGGAAGCTTTTCAGCTCGCTTTATTACTTGGATAAGAATCCAATTTCTGGCATTGATATTGATAGCCATAGAGCTACAATCAAAAAAATCGCCGGCGACAGGTACGACAACTTAGCACAACAAATGGAGCCATTGAAGAATGAGCTTTTGCTTGAAGCAGAGGTGACATTCGGCTCGATTGCTATCGTTAAGGATTTCGAAAGAGATCTTAATGAGCTCGTATTTAATTTTGAGGAAGATATCGTACGTCAGGAATTTTCTGAAGCAATGGATCAACTCATGAAAGCGGAGCGTCAAAAGGACGACAAGAATATCGCCGTGCTCACGGAAAAGATGACTGTCCTTACAAAGAGGGTAAATGAATTATCAAAGAAGAAGCATACAATTTAAATCATGAAGAAAAAAAATAAGGCGGTGAAGAAAGCGAAAAAGATCCCAGCAAAGAAGGCGGTTAAGAAATCAAAGAAGGTAGTCAAGAAAGCAGTCAAGGCTAAGGCGCCAGCAAAGGGTGGTGCGAAGCAGAATAAGAATAAGGAATTCGAAAACAAAGCCAATAAACTCGTCAGCAAAGGAAAGGAGCGAGGTTTCGTTACTTATGACGAGATTCTTAAAGAATTCCCAAACATCGAGCAGGACATCACGTTCCTTGATGAGCTTTATACTAAATTCTCAACATCAGGTATTGATGTGCTCGAAGGAGGAGGACTTTTGGAAATGGAACCAGAGGTGCATGCATCACCGAAGAAGTATTCATACGGAGCACGAAGCAGCGATTCTTCATACGACTCCATTCAAATGTATTTGAAGGAAATTGGGCAGTACGCTCTTATTTCAGCAAGTAATGAAAAGGAACTTGCGCGAAGGATCGAGCAGGGTGACAAGGAAGCAAAGAATCTTCTTGCTCGAGCCAACCTTCGACTTGTGGTTTCTATTGCAAAGAAATATGTGGGCCGATCTCCGGACCTTACGCTCCTTGACCTTATCCAAGAGGGAAACCTTGGTCTTTTCAAGGCGGTTGATAAGTTTGATTGGACAAAGGGATACAAGTTTTCAACCTATGCAACATGGTGGATTCGACAGGCTATCACTCGAGCGCTTGCTGATCAATCACGAACGATTCGTGTCCCAGTGCACATGGTAGAAACAATTGCTAAGTACAAACAAGTGGTGCGAAGACTCACTCAAGACCTCGGACGTGATCCTCTTGCAGAGGAAATCGCAACAGAGATGGGGCTTGATGTGGAGAAGATTTACAACATTGAGAAGATTGACCAGGATGTCGTGTCTCTCGAATCTCCAGTTGGGGATGACAGCGATGATGGAAAATCAACTCTTGGAGACTTCCTCTTTGACGACAAGATTCTTTCTCCTGACCAGGAATCATCACGACGAATCCTTCGAGATCAGGTCAACACGATCTTGAACGACCTTTCAGAAAAGGAAAAGAAAATTCTCGAAATGCGACACGGACTCAATGATGGAATTACGCATACACTCGAAGAGGTAGGTAAGGAATTCGGAGTTACGCGAGAGCGAATCCGACAGATTGAAGCGAAGGCTCATGAGAAGATCCGACAGCATGAGAATATAAACAGGCTCAAGAATTACTAAATTTAAAATCAAATAAAACAACAGCCGCGTATCCCGAAAGGGGTGCGGCTTGTTCGTTATTTTTCAGGTTTCTTCTCCTTTGGTTGTTCGGATCGAGTACTTTTCTTTTTCAGGATTTCCTCAGCTTCCCGTTTTTTTCTCTTTTCATCGAGAATGACGAGTGTGAGATGGTGCAAGGTTGAACCAGTAAGATATAGCATGTGAGCCCTTATTACAGTGGTTTGACCGTTGTTTACTGCTATTACTCTACGCCTGAAAAACAAATTTAGCAATGCTCGAAAAGTG
Organism: Patescibacteria group bacterium; assembly: GCA_030917665.1. Classification (GTDB taxonomy): domain Bacteria; phylum Patescibacteriota; class Minisyncoccia; order Phycocordibacterales; family PALSA-1337; genus CAIOGI01. Next base: position 2,527 of record JAUPUH010000030.1, read on the forward strand.
ACTTAGTTTTCCACAGAAGTATGAAATTTTGATGAATTTTTTGTTTGTCATAGTTGAGTTTGATAATCTATATTATTCCTTACAAACTTATTTTATTAATTGTAATATATTATCTTATGAACCAAATACAAGAAAAAACTCCACACTACATTGTGACGCTTAAGAGTGATTTAATTAAGCATTTTGATACAAAAATAGAAAAAGAAGTTGGTAACTTAGCAGCGATGACAGCCAGAGAATTTATAAGGGTCAATCAACGATTTGAGGATATTGAAGAAAAAATGGCGACGAAGGATAGCGTAAGTGATATGGCATCAGGCGCTGATATAAAAGGAATACTTGCACACATTGGTAAGTATGAAGTAAGAACCCATAATCTGGAAAAAGAGGTTTTTGCCTAATATCTGTAGAAGGCTATAATGAAGCTATGGAAACACCTGAATTCGAAACGCTCTACAAGCGGCTCAACGCTGCTCAGAAAAAAGCTGTCGATACTATCGAAGGCCCGGTAATGGTTGTAGCGGGACCTGGAACAGGAAAGACCTCTATTTTAACCCTTCGAATCGCGAATATCCTGAAGAAGACCGATACAGCCCCAGAAAATATTCTCGCACTTACTTTCACAGAATCGGGTGCATATGCGATGAGAAAAAAACTCGTAAGCATCATCGGCACGGCGGGATACAAAGTGAACATAAATACATTCCACAGTTTTTGTAATGAAGTCATCAAGCAGTACCCAGAGCGATTCCCGAGAATCATCGGCTCAATGGCGATTACGGATA
>JAUPUH010000031.1 GCA_030917665.1 Patescibacteria group bacterium
TGAAGTAGGTGCTGTGGCTGTACACCCAAGCGTAATACCATTTCCTGATTTATCTGTAGGCGGAACAACACCGTCATCAAAATCAAAAATAGCATACGCATCAGCTGCAAAAGCTTGATAAGTATGCCCATCAAAAGTTCTTCCTGCTGCAACTCTACCCTTACTTCGTGCTGTACTAACACTCGCCAACACCACGCTCGAAAGCAAGCCGATGATTGAAATCACGACGAGGAGTTCGATGAGTGTAAAACCTTTTTGTGTAGAAATTTTCATATTTATTAAAGTACAAACTTATAAATCAAAAAAGCTGCGATCGCGCAATTTATAATTATGACGATAATGAAAATTCCGCTCGCCTGAGATTCGTCTTTAATAATTCCCTTTTTTACTAACCAACCTGCCATACCCCTACCAGAATTACGCTGGAGTTGGCTCGTATAGGCTTGTCTTCTAAATTGCTGATCTGCGTCGAACTCAATGTTTGACATGTTGAGTTAATTATACACTACATTGGGAGGAATCTTGCCTTCAAGGGTGTTGATAATATTGGTAGTAGAAAGCACCGTCATATCATGGCGTGCTTCATCAGTTCCAGAGGCTATATGTGGTGTCATGACGACGTTTGAAAGCTTGGCAAGTCCTCGAGCGAGTTCAGGTTCAAATTCAAAAACATCAAGTCCAGCACCTCGTATTGTTTTATTCTTCAATGCTTCAACAAGCGCAACCTCATCGACAACTGGACCTCGAGATGTATTCACAAGATATGCAGAATTTTTCATCATCTTGAGACGTTCAGCGTTGATCAGGTGATGCGTCGAATCAAGCAGCGGCACATGTATTGAGACAACATCAGCAATTTTCAAAACTTCATCGACAGTAGAATAAAATGTAGCTGAATAATCTTTCTCAAGCTGCTCGTTTCGCTTTACATCATAGTACGCAATATTCATTCCAAAACCATTCTTACCTCTATGGGCTACATCAGTACCGATTCGTCCAGAACCGATGATTCCAAGGGTTTTTCCAGCAAGCTTTGAACCGTGGAGCAGCATTGGATCCCATCCTTTAAATTTTCCATCTCTTATATATGAATCTCCTTCGACTACCCGGCAAGACAAAGCTAAAATGAGAGCCCATGCATGCTCTGCGACACGATCAGCACCACCCCCGGGCGTATTTGTGAGATAAATTTTTCTTTTCTTTGCTTCTTCTACGTTAAAATTATTGAAACCGATGGCAAAGTTCGCATAAATCTTCACTGAGGGCGCAGCATCCATAACTTCCGCATCAATAGTATCTGTGAGAAGCGTAAGGACCGCATCATACTGCTTTTTTGAAAGCGCTTTGATGAGCTCTTTCTTTGTAAGTGGTCGATCTTTCGTATTTACATCAACTGTATAGCCTTTATTCTGCAATAATTTAATCCCGAATTCAGGAATCATTCGTGTTATATAAATATTCATAGAACGTTGGTATTATAAATTATTGAATAATCTTAATTTTTCCTCGACAACTTTCTGCATGGCATTTCGTGCTCCTTTCAAATACTTATACGGTGCGATCTCATCAGGATTTTCCTGTAATGACTTCATAAGTCCACTTCGGAACGCAACGCGGAGCTCTGTATTTATATGTATTATAGAAATACCTGCTTTCATAGCCTTTCGTATATCATCGACAGAATTTCCTGAAGCGCCATGAAGCACAAGTGGCATATTTACAGCATTTTTGATTTCTTCAATTCTTTCAGTCTGCAAAGCGGGCTCTCCACCCTTTACCATTCCATGAACATTTCCAACCGCAGGCGCAAGCATGTCGACTCCAGTAGCCTCGACAAATGATTTTGCCTCTTCTACAGATGTAAGTCTTCCAACGCCTTCTGGAACTGCATCGAGAAGTTTTGAAGATTTACCGATAAAACCAATTTCAGCTTCCACCAAAATGTCAGGATTGACTGATCGGGCATACTCAACACACTTTTTCGTTGTAGCAACATTATCCTCAAAAGAAAGTTCTGTTCCATCAAAAATAACTGCGTCGTACCCTGCATCTACAGCTTCTTTTACTCTTTCAAATGAATATGTGTGGTCTGCATTAAGAAAAACAGGCTGACCTGTGCTCTCTCTGTAGCTTTTAACCATTGCTGCAATCTGCCGAACGCCGATAAAATCTCTTTCACCTTCTGATGCGCCAATAATAACAGGAACGTTGAGTTCCTTTGCACCATTTACAACTGCCCAGAAGCCTTCACTGTTTGAAATATTAAAATGTCCGACCGCTATCCCCTTTTTCTGTGCTTCTTCAGCATACTGCTTCAATGTTTTCATGTTATAATTCTACCATATATGTTTGATAAGACTATTGATTTTCTTGCTATTGGGGATATCACGACCGACGCCTTCATCCGTATCAAAGAAGCAAGCGTTCATTGCCGTGTCGATACTGAAGCCTGCGAACTCTGCATGAAATTCGGAGACAAAGTTCCTTTTGAATACGTAAAAATCATAAAGGCCGTTGGAAATTCTGCAAACGCTGCGGTTGCCATATCTCGACTCGGAATCCGTTCTGCGCTCGTAGCGCAAGTTGGTGATGATATAAATGGAAAAGATTGCATCGAGGGCTTAATAAAAGAAAAAGTTGACGCTCGATACGTACAAACACACAAAGGTAAGCCAACGAACTATCATTTCGTTCTTTGGTATGACGTAGACAGGACCATTCTTATCAATCATGTTGAGTATGACTACAAACTTCCAAAAATAAAAAAGAACCCAAAGTGGATCTACTTGAGTTCCCTTGCTTCAAACACAAAAGACTATCACAAAGAAATTTCTGATTATTTGGTAGCAAACCCTGAAGTTAAACTCGCCTTCCAGCCAGGGACTTTTCAGATTAAACTGGGAATTAAGGATTTGAAAGATATTTACAAACGAACAGAAGTCTTTATCTGCAATGTTGAAGAGGCTCAAAGAATCCTTCATTCAATGTCTCGAGATATCAAAACGCTTCTCGCAGAAATCCATGCGAACGGACCAAAGATTGTTCTCATAACAGACGGACCAAAGGGAGCTTATATGCTCGATGGCGATCATTTCTATTTCATGCCTGTTTATCCTGACCCAAAGCCTCCAATTGAAAGAACTGGTTGTGGGGATTCCTTTTCTGCAACTTTTGTTGCTGCACTTATGCTTGGCAAAACACCACTTGAAGCTCTCACATGGGCTCCGGTAAATCCAATGTCGGTTGTTCAATATGTTGGCGCACAAGAAGGCCTCCTCGATCAAGAGCACATAGAGTGGTGGCTTCGACAAGCTCCAGAGGATTACAAGCCGAGGGAGATTTAGAATCTTCCTATTTATAATATCCTTTTAAGAAACTCTCCTTAAACTCAAAAAACCTATCATCAAGCATCGACTGTCTAATTTCTTTTACGAGATTTACAATAAAATAAAGGTTGTGGATTGAAGCAAGCGTGGCTCCAAGCATTTCCTTTGCTCTGAAAAGATGTGAGAGATATGCGGGCGCGTAATTTGTGCAGGTATAACACGCACAGTCACCATCTATTTTTCCAAAATCCTCCATGAACTTTGCATTCAAAATATTAATCCGACCATTTCGAGTATAGAGACTTCCATTGCGAGCAATACGCGTCGGAGTGACGCAATCAAACGTATCAATTCCATTTTCTATTCCTCCAAAAAGATCGACGGGTTCTCCGATACCAAGAAGATGCCGTGGCTTCCCTTTTGGTAATTCGTCGTTGACCCATCCAACAGCAGTATAGATATCTTCTTTTTCAAACGAACCTCCGATGCCGAAGCCATCGAAATCCATAGCGCCGATTATCTTTGCACTTTCCTTGCGAAGATCCTCATGACGACCTCCCTGCACAATTCCAAAAAGCGCCTGATCTTTTTCATTTGTTTTTCTGTGGTGCTCGAGTGAACGCTTCGCCCAACGATGCGTTCTGTCCATCGCTTCTTTCTGATACTCGTAGCTTGCAAGCGGAGATGTGCACTCATCAAAAGCAAACATAATGTCTGCTCCAATGTTATGTTGAATATCCATTGATCGTTCGGGGGTGAAGAAGTGTGCGCTTCCATCAATTATTGATTTGAATTCAACGCCATCTTCGGTCACTTTTGCAAATCGGTCTGCTGGAATTTCTAACGGATCAACCACGGCATCTGCAGAATTTTCCTCATCGTGTCGATTCCCTATCTTAGAAGCACTTTTATTAAAAGCCGCACCAAGAGAAAAAGCTTGGAATCCGCCTGAATCAGTAAATGTCGGACCTTGCCAGTTCATGAACTTTGGAAAACCTCCAGCTTTTTTGAGAATTTCTTCGCCTGGTTGGAGATAGAGATGATAGGTATTCGCAAGAACTGCTTGAGCGCCAAGAGAAGAAACCTGCTCTGGCGTCAAAGCCTTCACAGTAGCCTTCGTCCCAACCACGATAAAAGCCGGCGTCTGAATATCGCCATGCGCTGTTTCGATCTTTCCCACGCGACCTCGGCTATTTCCAAGCTCTTTTTCTATTGAAAACTTCATATCTTTTATAAAAGGCATCATATCATAAGAATCTCGTTATGCTATAATAACCCGCATGAAAAAAGAACATATTTCAGTCAAAGATATAAATGAAAATATCGACGGACATATCGCGGCAATTACAAAAGAATTTCGAAACGGATTTGAATTTTTAAAGAAGTATCCAAAAACAGTTACTATTTTTGGATCATCACGACTTACTGAGGCAAGTTCTCACTTCCATGATGCGAGCGAGCTTGCAGAAAAAATAGTAAAAGAAACTGGCTATGGAATCATCACTGGCGGAGGACCAGGAATTATGGAGTCAGCAAATCAAGGGGCACGAAAAGCTGGAGGTAACTCTCTTGGACTAAATATCATTCTCCCAATGGAGCAGCGTATAAACCCACATGTTACAGATTCAATGCAGTTTGACTATTTCTTCGCACGAAAAGCTCTCATGAACTTCGGTTCAGAATGTTACATATTCTTTCCGGGAGGATTCGGAACATTTGACGAACTCTTCGGTGTCCTTACCCTTCTCCAGACAAACAAGATTCCAAAAGTTCCTGTCATTCTTTTTGGAAAGGATTTTTGGAATCCTACAGTCGAACTCATAAAAAAGCAGATGCTCGATGTCCATCACACAATTGAAGCCAAAGATATGGATCTTTTCAAAGTAACTGATTCGATGGACTCAGTCATCAAAGTTATCAAGGAAGCTCCTGTTTCAGGATGGTGGAAACTTATAGACTAGGCAAGTACTCGACTCAAACTAGATAAAAGAAAAACCGGGCATCTCTGCTCGGTTTTTCTTTGAGTAAAACGGGTTAGGTATTACCAATTTCCGCGGCCCTCTGATCGTGGAGCTCGTGGTGCACGAGGTTCCATAGGTCGAGCTTCGTTGACGGTAAGATTTCGTCCGTCAAGTGGCTTGCCGTTGAACATGTTGATTGCATTGTCTGCATCAGCATCTGTTGTCATCTGAACGAATCCAAAGCCCTTTGATCGGCCTGTCATCTTGTCCATGATGATGCTTGCTGACTCAACTGCTCCAGCCTGAGCGAAATGCGCCTTGAGAGCGTCCTCGCTTGTGCCGTATGAAATACCTCCTACATATAACTTCTTTGCCATTTTCTTTTACTTTTAACCCGTCTTTAATTAATTAAACGTAAGCGACTAGGAAAACTTACCTGAACAATGTACAGGAAAGACTGGGTATTGTCAAATTAAGGAGTTGGTACCGTGTCTTCGCTTGGTGGAGTCTCTGCAGAAGTCTCAGTTGGTTCATCTACAGGAGAATCTGAAGGTGTGTCGGACGCTACCACTTCGCTTCCTTCTCCACCATCTGTTCCGTTATCTGGAGTTTCTGGCTCGGGTGCGGGTGGTGTAACTTCAGGAGTCGAGCTTGCTGTTTCCTCATTTGTACCGTCACCAGAACCTGAATCAACTATAGACTCAGTTGTAGTCGCTTGATCATCATTGTTTGTGCTATCGGTCGAAGTTGATGTAGTAGTTGATGTTGTAGTTGTAGTTGTAGTTTCAGTATTAGAATCTGTATCCTGATTGTTATCTTCTACCACTACAGCATCAGAGCATATTCCCTGAGACTTATCCCATTCTCCATTCTTAATACTCACGCAATAAATCTGTCCGGTTGCTTGATCCTTCATCTCAAGACCTCGAGATACGGCTGCAATCTTTGTTTCGACTCGATCAAAGAGCGCAACTTGTGCGGTAATCTTTGATAACACCCACTCACCTGCTGATGCGATATATTCCTGAACTGCTCCAGCAACTCGAGCTATAAATGAAGGTGTTGAACTTGCAAGTGTATCTGCTGTCGTGCTTGCAATTGATTCGAGAGTTGAAGTTGCAATAACGAATTCATTTGTAGTCACTGTTGTTGTCGCGATTGCCTGAGTTGATGTTGTGGCAGCCTTAAGAGTCTCAATCTCTTCTTGTTGCGCTTCAATCATTGAGAGATGTTCTGCTGCCTTCTCAGCCAATTCGCTGTACTGAGCCTTCAAGTCGTTGATTGTTGGAACAAGACATGCTCCATCTTCACAATTCGTCGCTGCGGTCGAGCTTGCAACAAGATCAATCTTCACATTCGTCTCTTTGATTGCTTCTGCAAGCACAGCTGAGAACTTTGAGTAATCGACTCCGATATATCCACCATCACCATCAACATCTCCGGTGATAAGGTCTGGAAAAAGATCTTGAACCTCTTGAGCGATGAATCCAACTTTCGTTGATGTCGAATTCTTCAATCCAGCATGATCTTTAAGATAAAGCTCATTCCATCTATATGTAACAGGATTGAGCTGGAGAACCTTGTCGAGAGTTGATCCTAGAGATTGAATATTGGTTTTAAGTCGTCGATCTGAAAGTTCACTGACACAGTTACCTGTGATGTTTGCACAAACATCACCTGCTGCGCTTATATTTCCAAAAGTATCCTCAAGGACTGTACCAAATCCTGTTGTAATTGATCCAGCTGCTGTTATTAGAAAATGTGTACTCGTTGCGGTAGGAGTAGATGAAGCAACCACAAACAAGTTTGGGCTATAAGGACCTGTATGATCCCCAGCCACTGAGAGTTTTGCGTAGGGTGTTGTTGTTCCAATACCAACTCTTCCGTTATCGAGGAATGTCATCATAGTTAAATCTGTTACATAATCAGTTACTGATGTTGTCTTCAATTTAACATCAAGACGTGTATCAGGGCCGTATCCATTACCTGCACCATTACTTGAATATGTACCGAGTGCGAATGAAGCAGCTTGAGGATACGCAGTACCTCCATTTAAAGGAAGTGATAATTTCAATAGTTCAACTGTTCCTGCAGTTGCACGAGCAAGTGTTGATGTAGAAACCTGGAGTTCTGTATCTGGAGTTGTGAGATGTATACCGACCTTTCCTGTGTTTGTAATGGTCAAACGAGAAGTTCCTGTATCAGTATTTGTGGCCACTGCAGTGTAGAAATCAACCTGTGTTGCAGCCTGTAGTACTGACGTACCTCCTCCGAATGTTAGTAAATTATTTGTTGAGTTTGATGCACCACCGAAAACAAACACAGCCTTACTATTAGTGCTATATGGTGCTAAAGCCATACGACCAACTTTTGATGTATTATTTGTTCGTGTACTTAGGTTGCTTTCAGCACCAATCACAAGTGCGTTCGGTACACCTCCATATGATATATCTAGCTGTGGGCCGTTAACGCTTGCGTATGTATACCCGGTACCCGCACCAGAACCGATGAGTATTCCACCACCAGGTGTGATTCTTGTAAGTGAAGTACCAGCAGAGTCTTTAACGTTTAAATAGTCTGCTGCCTGAGACGTAACTCCCTTTATAGTAAGCCCTGTCATATTGCTTGCAGTCGTACCTAGAGTAAGTTTTGTGTTTGAGAGTAGGGTTGTGGTTCCGATACCCATGTTACCTGAAGAGTTTATGTATGCCGCTGTTGTACCTCCTGTTGTAGATGGGTTTGTAGCCGTGTTGAGATACAAATCTGTTGCTGCGTAAGTTGATGCACCAGTTCTACCTCCAAGATACACCCTGTTTGTACCTGCGGTATCAGAATCAGAAGAGATAAACTCAATGTTTCTAGTATTGCCATAATCAGGTGCGGTGATTGACGCAAGCTTCCTGACGTTTGAACTTCTAGTACTGTTATTTACATCCGCACCAAGTCTTATAGAACCAGAAGCAGAACCATCAAATATATCAAGGGATGTCCCAACTGAAAGCGGTGTGAGGGTTAGTTTTGTAAATGCACTTGCCGTTGAAGATGTGGCAATATAATTTGCAGCCACAACTTGTCCTGCAACTGAAAGCTTTGAATATGGAGATGTAGTTCCGACACCAACATTACCTTCCACAAGCAAACCATTAGTTGGTGCAGCGAGAGTTGCGTATGTTGCTCCAATAGCTGCGTTCGCGTTTACGGAGAGTCTAGATCCTGGAGTGAATCCAGCACCGACACCGAGCAGTCCCTGTCCAGGCTCGATTATCATAAATCCATCATCAGGATATGTATAGATATCTGAAGAAATATCATTAACAGACTCTGTTAATCGAATCGATCCGCTAATTCCATTTTCCCCCCCGATTTCAAGAGCAGCACTTGGAGTTGAATTATTAATACCGAAATTACCTGAAAAATCAATGGTCAATCTTTCAAGATTACTTGTACCGATACGAAAAGTGTGAGACACATTAGACCATATATCAAATAATCCTAATCCTGGATTGTTTGATATATATGATTGCTCAGCTCCATCATCAACGAAGCTTATCTTCTCGTTATCATCTACACTTCCTTCGATACGCAACACAGGGGTTGCTCCACTTAAATGAAGCAGGGTTGCTGGCTGAGCTGTTCCAATACCAACCTTGCCCCCCGTTGTTGCAAGGTATGTTGAACCAGTTGATGTAAGCTGCGTACTTGAAGCATATCCAAAGGTCTGCAATGCCGTAAACGTATTCGCAGTATATGTCTTTGGTATTGTTGTCGAAGCGTGGATGAAAGCATTCGTATCGGTGCTGCTGTAACTTGAACCTCCGAGACAGGTTCCGTTAATTGCAAAACATCCTGCCGAAAGATTGATACCCCCATCAAATGTTGAAGTTGCTGCTGATCGAAGATAAATCGATGAATTTCCGACCTGAAGAGTTCCTTTTACTTGTGCATTTCCGTTGAATGTCGATGTTGCTGTTGTCGAAGTTGCGGTAAAATACTCTCCAACAACTTGTCCTACAACTGAAAGTTTTGCATAAGGAGAGGTCGTTCCGATACCGACATTACCGGAAACCATAAGTCCGTTTGTAGGTCCAACGGCTCCTGCGAGGTTCCCATAATCCCCTATACCAAGAGCACCGGTAGTATAGATCGACATCGTAGGAGAACCATTATTCGTGAAGAAGCCAAAATTACTATTGCTAATCGTTCCAATTTGGAGGGGTGTATTATTAGCTGAATCTACATAGAAAGCTCCTAGTAATGTTTGTCCAGTATTTCCGAAAGCCATTACATTTTTACCATCCGCCCCAGCAACATACAAAGAGTGTGGACCGAAGGCATCAGCGACGTCAGCGGCTGCTCCAACAACAAGTTGATTGCCTACAACTGCTGATCCAGCAAACGTAGATGTCGCTGTTGTAGATGTTGCAGTAAAGTACTGACCAACAACCTGTCCTGCAACTGAAAGCTTCGCGTAAGGAGATGTTGTTCCGATGCCGACGTTACCTGTACTCTTTACTATCATTTTAGTATCATTAGCAATTCTGAAATACATTTCATCTCCCGCATTAAAGAAGGTATCATTTGTATCAGCTAGAAACGAATAGTTACTACATGTCGGTGTATTTTGGAATGAAAGTCCAGCAAAGTTTGGACCACAAGTAAAATTACCAATAGTAGCCCTTAAATTACCTGTTTGAATCTGTAAAGAATCTGTTGGATTTGCTACACCTATTCCAACAGACCCATTTCCATTTACTCCCCTTACCACAAATGCGGGGGTACTACTTCCCTGATTTGCTACAACAAATGTATCATTTTCGGTACCCATCTCAACAGATAGTTTTGCGTATGGAGAGGTTGTTCCGATTCCAACATTGCCAGCAGAATTAACAATGAATTTATTTCCATTGTTAGAATACCCACTCGTTGAAACTCCGAAAGTCCCGACAGATTCAAGTGTAAAAGCAGAAGGTGCACTTTCAGGTTCACCAACAAGAATCTGAGATGCAACAGTAAGATCCTGTGGCATTCTATGGTCTCCCTGAACGCCAAGGCTTGCGGTTAAATAATCAGCATTAACTGCGATTATATTACCTCCATCTTCAAACAAATCAGCGTTTGCAGTTACACCTCTAGCCTTCGCGCCGTTTACATAAATAGTTGCTCCACCAGAGGTTATTGGATCAATTTCTGAGGTATAAGTACCGCCGAATATTTCAACAGTTGCTCCACTTGAACCAGCAAACAATACCCCATCTGTCCAGCCATACACTTCATTGTTAATTAACTTAAGGTGGCTTCCACTCACCAAAGGAACATTTACACCAAAAGTACCGCTACCATCCCCACCACGCATTATAGAATCTCGAATTGTTCCTTGAATATAGTGCTGAACTACTCCCCCAACACAACTACTATTCCAGGCCATAGCACATGCCGAACTATTTCCAGGCTGAATATTAACCCGAGCAATTTCTATACCTGTCACAGAAACACCTCCCGCTCCAAGCTTTCCAATACCTGTATCTCCAGTAATGATTTTAAGATCGCTAACTGTAGTTGTTGAGTTGCTGATTATGATAGTAGGATATCCAGTGAATGTAGATTGGATCGTTGGATTTCCCACCCCAACAAGTGCTGTTGAAGAAGCTAGTGTAATAGGGTTTGAAAGTGTATAAACACTTCCCATAAGCAATATCTTGTCTCCAGAATTCGACGCACTAACTGCCTCTTCAAGAGCATCTCCTCGAATAGAATCTGAAGTTGCACCTTGACCATACGGTATCTGTGTTCCGTCAGGCTTTACGAGAATAACTGGAGCAAGAAGGAACCTATTCGAAACTGCTAGATTCGGAAGTGTTGAGGTGGCTGTGGTGGAAGTGGCAGTGAAGTATTCTGAAACTGTCTGACCGACAACTGAAAGTTTCGCGTATGGGGAGGTGGTTCCGATGCCGACATTACCTGTTGCACCAACTAAGAATTTAATAGAAGGGACACTGTTGTTTGCTGTAGCAATGAAGAAATCAGAATTTGCATTTGCATATCCGTTATGATTATTAAATCGAGTACCAAAATATGCAGCATCACCACCAAGCGAATCATAGAATGTCACTGATGCAAAGTTCCCAGCATCTGCAGTATTTTGCCTGATACCGATTGTAGAGTTATTGCTAACAGTACCGAAATCTGGACTTGTATCGGGTGATGACAAAGACCCTTCGAAAAGGGCAATTACTTTATGCGCTGGATTCGTGCTTGTATTTTCAAAACGGAAAAGATCATTTCCTGAACCTCGGAAGTGAACGAGTGATGATGAGTTATTTATTCCGACAGCAAGATTGCCTGCAATGTAGGCATTCCCTGTTGTTGTTGCTCCTCCACTGATTGTCAAACCTCCAATCGCTGTTCCATTTCCGATGGTTGAAGATGCAAGAGAAAATATACCTGAGTTAAACGTCTGCAGTGCCGTAAACGTATTCGCTGTATATGTTTTTGGAATTGTTGTTGAAGCGTGGATGAAGGCGTTTGCATCAGTGTTGCTGTAGCTGTTGTTAACGAGACATGTTCCGTTCACCGCGAAGCAGCCTGCCCGAAGATTAATTCCATAACCAAATGTTGATGTAGCTGTTGATGAAATATTGATTGTATCTGTTCCTGTGTTTCCAAGTGAGAGTAATGTTCCGGGAGTTGTCGTACTAATACCAACTCTACCACTTGATCCAGTACCAGAACCTGCCCCAGGTTGAAAGATTATATTACCTCCATTTGCACCACCTGAAACAACAGTACCGGCTGCACCTGAAGCGAACGTAATAGCGCCACCGTTAGCATTACCCGAAGAAACAGATTGGGCACCACCATCTCCAGCAGTGAAAGCGATTGCCCCACCAACTCCTGCTGAAGGACCGTTTCCTGTACCACCAGCACCTGCCACGACACTGAAAGATCCCCCCACACCCCCCGCGGCTCCGGCGTTGCCTCCATTGCCGAGACTAAATGAAACATCACCACCCCTGCCTGCAGTTCCACTAGAAGCTCCAGTACCAGTGAGAACACGATAATCTCCGCCCGTAGCTCCAGTAGAAGCAGCTGTGCCGTTACCTGTAGAAAACAAGACTCCTCCGCCAGCACCAGCACTCGAGCCACTTAGCACTCCATTACCGCCGTATACGCTGAAAGTGGACATAGATTGAGACACGCCAGAGATAGGATTCCCCATGAATGCGAAAGTTGAGAAAGGAGATGAAGTACCAATACCCACATTACCATTACCTAATACCGTAAATAGACTTGCGTTTGTAGTTGATGCGACAGTAAAGAGTGGAAGCTGGGCTGATTGCTGTCCTGCTGTCGAAACTGAGAGCTTTGAAAATGGAGTAGTTGTTCCAACACCCACCTTACCAGTTGATGCCACAAAGAGTGTTGATGAAGCTGTTAGTGTCGAACCTGTTCCAGAATAATATGGAACCTGTCCTACTGTACCGGGACTTATTGTCATACAATTTCCCGCAATCGCGAAACACCCCGCTCGGAGATTTATCCCGAAACCAAAAGTTGATGTTGCAGTTGGAGAAATGTTGATTGTACTATTCCCTGTGTTTCCAATAGAAAGCTTTGTACCTGGTGTGGTTGTTCCAAGACCTATGTTGTTTGCAGCAGGACTTATGTTGAAGGCATAAGAAGAAAGTGTTGAGTTGTAAATCGAGAATCTGTCACCGGTAGATCCTTCATTTCCCAAAAGCCACATTTCAACATCAGTGTTGTTAAATGAAATATATTCATCGGTTCCATTAAGTGTCAGGCGACGAGAAGGGTTTACTGTGCCCATACCTGTATTTCCTCCAACATAAACATTACTATCAAAATTTGTAATTGACGCGACATCAAGTCCGTATATGGCTGAAGTCTTTCCAATCGCAATAAGTCCGACATTGCTTCCGTTAAAGAACGAAGCTCCTTCAGATTCATCTGCATTGATGAAAAACTCTTGACCTCCACCAGAATTATTTAATGAAATGGCTCCAGCGCCTGCAAAACCAACCTGAAGAACTCCTGACGAGTAGGTGAACTCAGAAGTAGCGCCAAAAGATCCTGCGTTATTATATTGGATTTGTCCTGTTGAACCTGCTGGACTTGTACCTAAGCCGAGTGAGCTTGTTGCTGTCAGTGTATATCCACCCAAAGAATTACCTACGAGCAATTTTCCAAATGTTGGAGGTGTCGAAGTTCCAGTACCTCCATAAGCAACAGAAAGAGTTGATGATGCAGAGACTAGACCGTTGACTGCTTGAAGTGGTCCATTAAGCGAACCGACTGTTAAACCGCCATTAAGAGTTTGTAAACCTGTAAACGTATTCGCAGTATATGTCTTTGGAATTGTTGTTGAAGCGTGGATGTATGCGTTTACATCAGTATTGCTGTAGTTGTTATTTACAAGACATGTGCCGTTCACCGCGAAGCAGCCAGCTGCAATGTTAAATCCTCCGTTTGATGTTGTGGTTCCTGTTCCGTTAATAGCGAGGTTGCCACCGAAGGTAGAGGTTGCTGTAGATGTTCCTACAAAGTTCTGTGCAACAACTGTACCTGCGACTGAAAGTTTTGCGTATGGAGATGTGGTTCCGATTCCGACGTTGCCATTGTAGTTTGCTAGATTTGCTGCAACAACAGATGGTGCGAGGTACGCGATCGTGCCACTTGTATTTGCTGGGTCGAACATCGTTCCAGGAGAAACACTAATCGTTGAGTTTGTGCCTACATCAGCAAGCGTACCTTGCATAACGCCATTATAGATTTTTACATCAACTCGGTCGTCAGCGTAAATCGCATTCTGGTCTGATGAAATCTTGCTGTCATAAATATTAAGTGACATAGTATCGTCAGCAGCAGATACGTTGATCGATCGTCGAGGTGAGAAAAGATTGCCGTCAACAAGTGTGATGAACTCGCTATTTCGGATATCAATATTTGAAACTCCGTTCTGAGTAAAAGCGACAAACGCATCCCAACTTGATTCTACAGTTACATTCTCAATAAGAATATCTTCCAAATCATTAACATTCAAATAAAGAGCATCTTCATATCCACGCGCATAAACATTCTTAATTCGAGCTCCCCAAATACTTTCACCTGAGTTATCAATTCCCCACGCTATCTTAAACGACCCCGCA
>JAUPUH010000032.1 GCA_030917665.1 Patescibacteria group bacterium
TGCTCAGAAAAAAGCCGTAGATACTATCGAAGGCCCTGTCATGGTCATTGCTGGTCCAGGAACAGGAAAGACCTCGATCTTGACTTTGCGTATCGCAAATATTTTGAGAAAAACTGACACTGCGCCAGAGAATATTCTCGCACTTACGTTCACAGAATCAGGTGCATACGCGATGCGAAAAAAACTTGTGAGCATCATTGGCACGGCGGGATACAAAGTGAACATAAATACATTCCACGGTTTTTGTAATGAAGTCATCAAGCAGTACCCAGAGCGATTCCCGAGAATCATCGGCTCAATGGCGATTACGGATATTGACCAGATTGCGGTGATGGAAAAGATAATTGAGTCGACAGAACTTGAACTCCTCAAACCTTATGGAGATGTCTTTTTTTACGTAAAGCCAGCTCTCGGAGAAATTCGAAACTTGAAAAGGGAGGCTATAGGCACCGAAGACTTTGCAAAGATAATCAAGAGGCAAGAAAAGGATTTCAATGATGAGCCTGAGAAGGTTCACGAGAAGGGCGCTCATAAAGGTAAGATGAAGGGAGAATTCATCAAGCAGAAAGAGCGAATTGAAAAAAATAAAGAACTTCTGAAACTTTATGAAGCCTACGAGAAGGCTTTGGTTAAAGAAAAATTCTATGACTTCGAAGACATGATTGTGGAGGTTATAAAGACACTGAAAAAAGATGAGGATCTTCTACTCATGCTTCAGGAGTCATACCAGTACATCATGGCCGACGAGCATCAGGATGCAAACAACGCACAGAACTCTATTCTTGAACTGCTTTCGAATTTCCATGAGAACCCTAACCTCTTCATCGTCGGAGACGAGAAGCAGGCTATCTTTCGCTTCCAGGGAGCGGAGCTTGAAAACTTTTTCCATTTTAGGGAACTCTACAAAGGTGCTGTACTCATCGACCTTGAGGAAAACTATCGTTCGACGCAACCTATTCTTGATGCATCTCACTCGCTCATCTCGAACAATACAATGCCGAAGGGTCATGAGAGAGTTATATTGAAATCGAAAGCAGAAAAGGGAACAGAACCAGTCAGGATAGTGGAGTGCGCAACATTCGGAACTGAAGCATCTTTTCTCATAAAAGACATTCAGGCGAGAATAAAGACTGGAACAAAGCCAGATGAAATCGCGATTCTGTATCGGGACAATAAGGATGCTTTTCCTATCGCGCATGCATTTGAAAAGACTTCGATCCCTTTCCGAATCGAGAGCGATAACGACATATTGAAGGATGAGCACATAAGGAAGCTCCTCATTATTTTTGAAGCTATCAATGATTTGGCGGCAGAAGAAACTCTCGGCATGTCGCTCTTCGTTGATTTTTTTGGCTTGGAGGCGATCGAAATCTATAAGGTATTTGAACAATCAAGAAAAGAAAAAAGACAGCTCATCGATGTCATCACAGAGAAGTTCCCGGCCATTTCTAAGAAGCTTTCATCGTGGGCCCATATCGCGCACAACAAGACGTTCATCGAAGTTTTCGAAATCATTGTCCGTGAGTCGGGCTATCTCGAGTTTGCTCTTTCAAGTATCGATTCTCTCGAACGCATGGCAACGCTCGAGGCATTCTTCGGAGAGCTCAGGAAGCTTGCCGGAGCTCGAAAGGAATATTATCTCAAGGATTTTATTGAACATCTCACGCGGGTTCGGGAGCACGGAATTCTCACGAAAACAGGAAAGGGAATTCTTAAAGAAGGAGTTCGACTTATGACTGCCCACAAGTCAAAGGGACTTGAGTTTGATTTCGTCTACATAGTTGGAGCTTTTGACGGGCATTGGGGTAACAAGACACGCAGGACATTTTTTAAGACGATTGCAAATACTGAAACAGGCATTGACGACGAGCGCAGACTTTTCTATGTAGCTCTCACCCGCGCACGAAAAGAAGTGACGATCACTTACGCAAAAGAAAATCACGACGGAAAGGAACTCCTACCTGCGCAGTTTATAAGCGAGATTTCTGATGAACATAAAAAAGTTGAAAGTGCTGATGCGGTAAATGACACACCGCTTCATTTCAAAGAATCAGTGGTTCACGAGCATCACGAAATTAAGAACAAAGAATATTTGCAACAGCTTTTTCTCGAACAGGGATTGTCGGTTACCGCTCTCAATAACTATTTGAAGTGCCCCTGGGAATACTTTTTTGTAAATCTCGTGCGGCTACCGAAGGCTCAAAGCAAGCATCAGATGTATGGAACAGCGATGCACGAGACGCTGAAAACCTTCTTTGATAAGTATCGAGAAGAGCAGGATATGAGCAAGAAAGAGCTTATCGAACTATTCGAGTTTAATGCTCGCAAAACCCTACTTTCACCTTTGGACCTTGCAGAGAGCCTCAAGAAGGGAAAAGAGGCTCTGGAGGGCTATTTTGAGGCCTACAAAGGGTCCTGGAACCGCCATTTATTGACTGAATACAGCATTCGAGGGGTACATCTCCCGGTGGGCGATTTTGAGCTGCTTTTGAAGGGAAATCTGGATAAAGTGGAGATCTTGAATGATCGGGATGTGAATGTTGTTGACTATAAAACTGGCAAGAGAAAATCAGAGAATAAGGAGAATTATGTTCGTCAATTGACCTTCTACAAATTGCTTTTGAATCTCGATGAAAAGAAAAAATATGTGATGAAATCGGGTGAGCTTGATTTCATTGAAGCTGATGATAAAGGCAAACAGAAAAAAGATGTCTTTGATATTTCCGATGCGCAGGTAGAAGAGTTAATTGCACTTATCAAAGAAAAAGCGCAAGAAATTTATTCTCTCTCATTCTGGAACAAGAAGTGTGATGAAAAAGACTGTGAGTATTGTAAACTCGGGAAAATCCTTTAGTAGGTGAACATCAGGTCAATAGTCGCTTTCACAGCTTCGATTGGCATTGCACCACCGAGAATAATCATCTTCGAATCGGCACTGATTTTTATAGGGTACTTTCCTTGTGCATCTACGTATGGCTCATAAATCTGCATAAGTTTTTCTTTGACTGTTGTTGGGAAAGCTTTTTCGAGAACAATGACACTTGAAGGAGTTCCTTCGATGCCTATATTTACACCATCAAGAAAATCAGCTTCGACTTTGTCTTTGAATTTTCCAGTTGCAAGGCAGTTATTGAATGCTGTTACATCAAGTCCAGCGTATTCGGCAATTTTTGGGAGCTCTTTTGGATCGAGTCCATTCGGAGCTGCTGAGGTAACTGACGGGGTTATTTCATAAAGGCGATCCGTGTATTTCCAGAACTTTTCATTTCCTCCTTGATCAGCCGCACACTCGAAGGCTTGAGATTCTTTTCCGGCATTTGGGTGGAGAATACTACCGTCTGGCATCGGCTTATCAAGCGGATAGTGTCGGTAAATCCAAGCGACATTTCCTGCTGTTCCATAGCTTGCCATGATGCTGTTCATAGTGTTGTGGAATACTTTACAGAAAGGGCATGAAGGATCGGAATATTCTACGATCTTCACCTTTGCACTTGGATTTCCTTTGATATGGTCTGTTTCTGAAACAGCTTTTACCTTTTGCTCAAATGATGCGGCTTGCTGTCGTGGAGTGTTTGAAGAGGGAGCTTTTGCGTAGATAACTGCTCCTGCAATGATGGCTCCTGCAATGACAATTGCTGTAGGAATATTGAGAATTGACGCTTGTTTTTGTGATGGTTCCATTATGAAAATAATCTAAGAATAATTGTTGACTATTATAGCACAGGGTATATACTATTAGTGTAGAGTCTGATCGTTGACGTGAAGAAAATGTGCGCTGATGGACTTGTATCGGCTTCCCCTATGACTTTCACCCTTAAGTACTCTCAGTGCCTCATCAGCCCCGTTACATTTCCCATCACCCCCACATTTTCTTCCATCCCTCAACTTTCACTCTCAATTTGATCTTTCGTTCCCCTTTAAGCCGCCTGCTTCACTCTTTGTGACGCGGCGGTTTTTTAATATATAATGCCAGCATGTCCCACCCGTATAAATTAATCCGCTCCCGTCGCAGGTCAATTGCGCTTATGATTTCCGCTGAGGCGACGCTTGTCGTTCGTGCGCCGATCTTCGTTTCTCGATCCCGCATAGAGAGCCTTATCGAGCGTAAGAAGGATTGGATATCCAAGCATCTGGAACGCAAGCGAGGAATGAAGAAAGAACTTCTTTTTCTTGGCGAAGCGAATCCGATGGCATTTGAAAGCCGGGAGAAGATGGTTGCCTGGTATCGGAAGCAGGCTCGGGAAATCCTAACGCAGAGGATGGAGTATTGGAGCACGCTTTCTGGCTGGCAGTTCAAGTCCATGTCTATCAATAGTGCGCGGACGAGGTGGGGAAGCTGCGGGCCGAAGAACAGCATCAATTTCAGCTGGAGGCTTGTGATGGCTCCGATGCATGTCGTCGACTATGTGGTGGTGCATGAGCTGGCGCATACCGTGGTGAAGAA
>JAUPUH010000033.1 GCA_030917665.1 Patescibacteria group bacterium
CATCCTTCTCATGTATTTATTGATGTAGTCCTCCTTTGCCTTCATTGAAGGAACATTCAAATGGTGATTGAAAACTTTCTCGCGATCAAATGGGAACGTTTCAAGCACATACTCAAAAGCAACACAGTGATTCGCCTCTTCCCACATCTGCTTTGCAAGATAAAGGTGGCACTCAGGAGACTTCAAATATGGATATATTCCCAGGGCGATTGATCGATTTACAATGAGTTCTGCTGGATTGAAAAATGCCATGAGGAATTCGACCGCATGTCGCTCATCATCCGTCATGTTCTTCCAATCATCAAGGTCTTCCTTGAGTGTAATCTCGTGAGGAAACCACGTATTTCGAACGGCTTGATTATAAAGATCATACGCCCACTTGTACTTTATGGGGTGCAGACTTGTATCCTCAGGAGCGGCTTTTCCGATAAGCATGTGATTTTTTTATTTTAAATTGATAATAATGACGCTATTCTACTGGCACGCTTCACACTGTGCAAGCTCTGATGGATCGACTGGACAAACTTTCGGCTTTGTTTTCTTTGAAGTGATTTGGATATTTGGGTTCGAGCTCAATTGAGCCATGATGTCTTCACGAGAAGGAGTTGGTGTGGCGGGAGCGGGGGTTGGTACAACTGGAGCAGTTGCAAGAACTACTGGCTCCTGAACTCTTACTGGGGCAACTGCGACAGGAACCTTTTCAATAACAGGCATCTGCACAGGAGTTTGAATCGCTGGCTGAACCTCTAGGATAACTTCGTCTTCCTTTCGAGCCGAAGCTACAGCGGAGAATCCTCTCTTGCCCATCTTTTCTGCCTTATTGACCTTTGTAGTGCTCTGCTCAGCTGTATGTCGAGGCTTCATGTGCAAGTAATAGGTAGACTTGAGACCCTTCTTCCATGCAGTTGTATAGATAGCCATGGTCTCGTCAATATCTCGAGTTTCAAGATACATATTTCGTGAAAGAGCTTGATCAACCCATTTCTGTGCCCGAGCAGCAACTTCGACGTATGCAAGAGGTGAAGTTGTAAATGCAGTCTTGTAAATATCCTTCGTGTGCTGAGGGATCTGAGGAATAGAAGCAATGTCGCCCTGATTTTCAATGATAGCTTCTCGAACCTTTTCCCAGATTCCCATATTCTTCAAATCTTTCACAAGGTTATGGTTGATGTCCATATACTTTCCTGAAATCTTGTTTCGAGAAAAAACCTGTGCAAATCGTGCATCGATTCCAGGGGTAGTTCCTACGACAAGCCCGATGTTTGCATTCGGAGCAACCGCCATGAGCGTAGCATTTCTCATTCCTTTCTTAACCTTTGATCGAAGAAGATCCCAGTTAAGCCCCTTGTGCTTGCTCTGAGTATCAACAGTGACCTCGATTCCACGTTCAGCAGAAAGTTTCTTGATCGTATCAATAGGAACATATCCCTTTGACCACATTGAGCCGTTGAAATTCTTGTAAGATCCGCGCTCAATTGCGAGATTTGCACTTTCATCGATCGCCATGTAGCTCACAAACTCAAAAATTCTGTCGGCAAAATCCCATGCATGCTCACTATCGTATGCCATGCCAAGCTGCTCTATAGTATCTGCAAATCCCATCACCCCAAGACCCATCGCGCGGTTTTCCCTATCAGACTTTGCAGCTTCTGGAATTGGGAGAACATTAATATCAATGAGGTTGTCGAGCTGTCGGACTGCGAGTCGTACAGATTCTTCAAGACGACCCCAATGGACTTCTTTGTTTTTAATATGAGCAGCAAGGTTAAGTGAAGCGAGGTTACAAACCGCAACATTCTCCTTGTCCTGTGGAAGACATATTTCTGTACACAAGTTAGACATGTGTATCGTACCGGTATTGTTGTTGAGAGCTCGAACATTAATAGTATCTTTCCAAACAAGCCATGGGTGCGACGTCGACTGTAGAGCAACAAGAATCTGTCGGTACTGTTCTGCTGCAGGAACTTTCTTGAACATTTTGAGCTCACCTCTGTCTGCCTTCTCTGTGTAATAAGCGTAGCGAACACTGAATTCCTGGCCGTAAAGCTCGTTTAAATCACCTGTTTCAGCAGGATCAAACATATACCAATCCTTACCAGCTTCAACACGTTTCATGAATTCATCAGAAAGAAAAACTGCAGTATTCGCTGTTCGCATCCTCATATAATCGTCTCCAGCGTTGTGCTTCCAGTCGATGAACTCAGGAAAATCATAATGCCAATTCTCCATATAGAAACAGAGAGCCCCCTTTTTCTTTCCTCCTCTCATGACTGCACGAATCGCTGTGTCGATGACTTTTGCAAAAGGAGTCGGACCGCTTGATACTCCACCGAAATTTGATTTTAATGGTGAGCCTGTAGCACGAAGCTTTGTTATGGATGCACCAATTCCTCCAGAACCCTTTGAGAGTAGAAGAACGTCTGAAACTGACTTTGCAATATGCCCCATATCATCATGAATCTCCATGAGGTAACAGTTTGAGAGAGCGGGACGAGTTGTTCCAGCACCAAGATTTGTAGAACCTCCAGCGATGTACTGGTGTCGAGACATCTTTTCATAAAATTTCTTCGCGTATTCTGTAGGATTGTCTTCATGATACGAAAGTCCCATCGCTACTCGCATGAAAAAGTACTGTGGAGTTTCAACTGTCTCCTGTCTATCATTTTTCATGAAATACCTGTTGAGGATTCCATCAAGTCCAGCGTATCCAAACAAATCATCTCTCTCAATTGCGAGAGTGTCAGAGAGCTGTTCAAGGTCAAACTTACGCCCCATATCTGGATGAAGTCTTTTATTCTCTATTCCTGACTTTATATATGTTACGAAACCATCTCGATGCTTCTTTTTTAGATCAGCAGGATTTTCTTTGTCATATTCTCCAATCGCCTTTCGATAAATCGTCTTCAAAAGAAGTCGTGTGGCGACTTTATCATACTGAATATCCTCTTTTATATTTTGAACTGCCGCATTTATAGTAGCCTGATCAAGTTCATCAGTCGTAATGCCATCATAGAGAGTCAGATGAGTCTCTGTAGCGATCTGCGTCACCATCGCAATCGGATCAGTAAGACCTGCACACGCACGTTCTATGGAACGATTCACTCGATCAGCATTATGGGGTTCGCGGGTTCCGTCGGCTTTGGTGATTGTAATGCTCATTGGTAGATGAATTGATTAAGCTAATAAGTAAGAGTTATTTTACCTTTTTAGCATAGGCATAAAAAGTGGATAACCTGTTTATTCATCAGCAAGGAACAGAAATAGAAAATTGTAAATACTTTTTCGTATTTTTTCTTACTTTTGACTCATTATTCGACTGAAATTGAGAACTTTTCCTATTACGAGACCGTTTTTCTGAGCAAAACCTGCATTTGCCTCAAGAATATAGAGGCTTTTTTCGGGTGGGAAGAAAACTTTTGGATAGGTATTTGGCGAAACATCTTTTTCTAAATGGACAATCTTACCCTTGTCGTCTAGCCAAAATATATCAATTGGAAATTTCATATCCTTCATCCAAATGCCGTACTTATCGAGATCATTAAAAACAAAAAACATAGCTGAGTCAGCTGGCAGCGATTCCAGACCACCAAGTCCTTGGGTTCTACTTTCAGAAGTTGCTGCTACAGTGAGCTCAATCTTCTTTTCAGGCAAAATCAGATAGGCTTTTTCATCATAAATGCTTGTATTGGAGTTCGTAAAAACAGACACACCCCCGATGAGAAGGCTTCCTGCGAGCGCGAAGACGAGAATTCTAAGCGGCATATTATCTTTTTACCTTATGCATCGGGTGTAAATGTGCAGCAACACTTACCGCAAGTGCCACAATGACGAGATTCTTCACTATATACTGCCCTTCAAGGGTTGGAATAAAAAATCCTTGCCATGTCATATCTGGAAGGAAAAGAAGCGGTAGACATGTCATCACCATATGAGGAATAAGGAGTGCAATCGCAAACCGCGCAAAACGAGGTATAAGAAAAGAAACTCCGATAAGCATTTCGTAGAGTGCAAAAAGAATAATGAACGTTTCCCATTGCATGAAAGGTAGCGTAACCTCCATGAGATCCATAACCATAGGGCTTGCTGGGCTCAATCCAAAAATCTTCAATATGCCGAACCAAAAAAATACCACGAAGAGCGCAACACGTGCCGCGGGCATACTCACCTTCCTCAAAAGATGGATGAACCAAGTATCAAATTGTTCAAGATAGCGACGCATGTGGATATGCTAATAGTATATATGATATCATACGGACATGAAAATCGCTTTTGTTGGACCAGCTGCCGTCGGAAAGGACGTCGCCTCAGATTATATTGCAAAAAAATTCAATTTGACCCACATCCCAACTGGAGATATCGTCCGCGAATACGTGAAGAAAAATAATTTAGGAACTCTCGATCGAGCCAACGTCAGAATAATTGCAAAGAAAATGCGTGATGAGCAGGGTGGCGATATTCTTGTTAAAATCGCTCTAGAAAATCACCCTGACAATGTCGTGCTGAGCGGTCTAAGGGCGGTAGATGAGATTTATACCCTCAAAAAGCTAGGTGGGAAGGTGGTAGCACTCAACGCACCGATGGATAAACGTTTCGAATGGGCAAAAATCAGAGGCAGAATCGGAGATCATATATCATTCGAAGATTTCAAGGCAATTGAAAACAAGGAATACTCGGATAAGGACAAAAATAGCCAAAATGTCGCTCCTGTCATGGCGCTGGCTGATTACGAAGTCATGAATGACGGCAATCTCGATAGTCTTTTCAAAAAACTCGACGCGATCAATTTCTAGCTCGTTCTCTTGTGATGCAGAAGCATCTCCACCGCGTGTTCCATTGAACCAGCTTCAGTCACTTCGCCACTATTTACAAAGAATATTCCATCTGCATTCTCAATTGTATTGAGACGATGAGCGATAATCACGCGTGCTGTTTCCTTCGGTAATTTTTCAAGCACTGCTTCAAGAAGTTTTTCAGTAACTGTATCTATATTTGCCGTTGCTTCGTCAAGAATAAGAATTTCTGGCTTACGAAGAACTGCACGGATAAACGCGATGAGCTGCCGTTGACCGAGAGACAGACTGCTATAATTCCCCACTTTTGTCTCCAATCCCTCATCAAAACGGACCAAGAGATCAGAAAGTCCAGAATCCTTGAGATCCTTTTCCAAATCCCTCATCTTATCTCCATCGTAAAAAGAATTTCCGTAGACGATATTTTCCCGTACGGTTCCACTAAAGAGAAATGGCTCCTGAAGAATAAAACCGATTTTCTGCGAACGAACTTCTGGAGCATACGAGCGAATATCTTTACCATCAAGAAAAACTGTTCCTGATGTAGGATCATAGAGGCGCGCGATGAGAGAAGCGGTTGTTGTCTTTCCTCCTCCTGTCGGTCCGACAAGCGCATAAGTCTTCCCTTTTTCAAATATGAAATTAGCATCCTTAAGCACCGTATCTCCGTCAGGATATGAGAAGAATACTTTTTCAAAAGCGATAACGCCCTTTCCTTCTTTTTTCTCAGACGATTCAATAACCTCAAGATTTGATTTAAGATGAAGAATTTCTCCAACCCGATCCCATGCAGCCAAAGCCGTTTGGAATGTAGACCACATGCGAGCCATCTCACGCAAAGGATCATAAAAACGAGTGACGTACATAACAAAGCTCACAAGCACTCCAATTGCGATTGCACCATTTGAAATGAGGAATATTCCATAACCAAGAACAATCAATAGTCCGAGATTTGAAGCCCATTCAAAAATCGGAGTAAATATCTCATTACCAACACCAGCATGAATAGCTGCTTTGTAATTCTTCTCATTAACCTCAGCAAACTTCTCTGCAAAATAGTCTCGACGATTAAATGCGAGAATCACCTTAAAGTTAGTCATGCTTTCCTGAGCATCGGCAGTCAAAGTTCCTGTTGCTTTGAGGCTCGCTCGGGTTCGTTTCTTAACTGTTGGAGAAACTATCCATGTAAATGCAAACGTCACCGCTGCAGGTATAAGAGCTGCAAGTGCAAGCTTCCAATTAATAAAAAGAATGAATATTCCAGACCCGAGAACAATGAAAAGGCTACCCACGAATCTCATGAGTCCTTCAGAAAAGAATTGATTGAGTTTGTCGGTATCGTTGTTAATGCGAGAAATGAGATCTCCAGATTTATTTTGATTAAAAAAAGCCAGCGGGAGTTCCATGAGCTTGCTGAAAACATCATTGCGAAGTCTCCACAATGTACGTTGAGCGACCGCTCCCATAACTCGCATCTGGACATAGTTGGCAATGAAAGCAGCAGCATATACAGCGAGAAGGATTCCAGAAAAAGTCAGAACGCCCTTCATATTTCCTTGCTGAATAAAAGTATCGATCACATACCCGATGAGAAGTGGGCCGACAAGCGTCAGTCCAGAATTGAGAATGACAGTTGTTATTGATGTAATGATTCCCTTCTTTTCCTCAGCAAGAATAGGAACCATCTTTCCGAAAGCTTCCTTGAGCGATTCGGTCTTTTCTGAATCTTGTTCTTTGTTGAGATAATAATTATTCATAGGTGTGTGTACTTTTTTGTGACTCAAGTATCTGAGCGTATTCGGCAGACGTATCAGCAAGCTCGTCATGAGTTCCTTGTGCAAGTATTTCTCCTTCCATAAGAAGGATTATTTTCTCGAAATGCTTTACTGAACGCACTTTCTGCGTCACAGATACGATGGTTATGCCAGGATAATTCTTTTCGATATTTGCCAAGATTTTCTTTTCGGTTGCTGAGTCCACGCGAGCGGTAAAGTCGTCGAGCAGGAGCACCTGAGGGTTGAGCGCGAGCGCGCGTGCAAGCATAATACGTTGCTTCTGTCCCCCAGAAAGACTCGTGCCTCGCTCAGACGCTATTGTCTCGAGTCCATTTGGCAGCGTATCGACAAAATCAGCAAGTTCCGCTGTTTCGATTGCCTTCTGAATATCTTCTTGCTTCGCGTCTCTACTGAAAGCAATATTTTCCATCAAACTTAAATTGAACATAACACTATCCTGAAAAACGAGAGCAATTTGAGAATGGATAGCTTTTTTTGAATAATCTTTAAGAGGCTTTCCATCAATCAAAATTTCTCCTGTCGTCGGTTTAATAAGTCCAATGAGAAGGTAAAGGAGTTGAGTCTTTCCTGCTGCTGTCGGTCCAAGTATCGCAGTTTTTGTTCCTGCCTTAACAGAGAAAGATGCATCTTCAAGAGCGGGCTTTTCACCATACATAAGTGATACATTTTTAAATTCAATATCTCCCAAGATGGGAGTATCGATAGTTCCTACTTCTTTTTCTTCAGGACTATTGAGTAATTCTGAAATACGGTTATATGATGCTTGAGCTTGAGAAATCATGCTCGAAACGAAACCAAGCATGATGATCGGGAATATCAGAATGAAAACATAAGACTGGAATGCGGTAAAATCTCCGAGCGTCATGTTCCCACCGATCACGAAGTATCCGCCAAGAGCAAGAATGACAAGCGATGCGAGATTGGCAATAATACCGATCGATGGCACGATGATAGAGAAATATTTCAAGATTTTCAGCCCGTTTTCTTTAGATAACGTATTCACAATCGAAAATTTCTTATACTCATGTTGTCCTGAATTGAACACTCTCACAAGAGCCGAACCGAGAACACTCTCGCTGATGATAAGGTTAAGCTTGTCGATGATTTCCTGCGTCTCCTTAAACAATGGACCGAGACGAGAAAAGACAACGAAGAAGAGAATTCCGATAATCGGAAGTATCGCAAGAACCGCGAGTGCAAGTTTCCAATTTATAACAAAAAGCAGAATTGCTGCTCCGATAACCACTACTGAAGAAGAAACCACCGTGACCACCGCCATTGATACAAACATCTTTATCGCATCGATATCTGAAGTAAGGTATGTCAGAAGTTTCGTTGATTTTTCCTGTTCGAGCTGTTGAAAACTGAGGTTTGAAATTTTCCTTGCGAGAGTATTTCTCATATCGCGTGCCACTCGCTCTGAAGTGTAAACCTGAAATAACCCTTGAAAATATGTCAGAATGAAAATAATAAAAGAAACGACAAGAAACTGAATAAGAAGTGTCTGTAGGTCAAGAGTACCTGCGCCGTGGTCATCGATTCCAATCGAGATAAGCTTCGGAATAATAAGGCTCAAACCGTTTACAAGAGCTGCAAGTATGACCAAAGCGGCCACAAAGGCCTTATAGGGCTTTAATACACTTATAATAGAAGGCATAAGAAACCTATAGTATCGTAAAAATTAAGGGAATTCAATCTCCTTTCCTAACTCCAAAGATACAAATTGTATCCCCGCCTTTTCTGCATAAATTTTTGGTAGGCGTTCGGTAATACCATGTGTTCGGATAAGATTTCCATCATGGACTGGAAAAGCAATTCTTGGTTTTACTTCAAGGAGATAGTCGACTGACTGCGAAATCATGCCCCATGGAGCTGACACGGGTAAAGCTAAAATATCGACGGGTATTTGTGGGTTATAAAAGGCATCGCCAGGATAAAATAGTTTTTTATCGAAAAAGTAACCTGTGTTTTCTACTTGTTCATAATCCCGATAAATAGGCGCGTGTACCGTTCCATGCCCGGAGATTTCTACTCCACCCACTTCGATTTTTTCTCCATCAGTAACTTTTGTATACGAAATGGATTCTTTATCAAGAATCTTTCCAACTGAAGCATTTGTGATGATCTGGGCCTGAGGATTATTCACCAAAATCATCTTAAGAGACTCGACATGCAAATGGTCGGTGTGTTCATGTGTAATAACTACGCAATCGATATTTTTAACATCATTTTGTTCAGTGGTATAAGCGCCTGGATCAGTAAGAAAACGCTTTCCATTTATTTCAATAATGAGACAGCAGTGGCCGAGTTTTGTGATTTTCATATTTTTATTTTAACACAAACAAAACCAAACCAGCGGAAGATGAGGGATTTGAACCCTCGAAGGCCGTTAAGCCTTACCACCTTTCCAAGATGGCGCACTAGACCACTATGCGAATCTTCCAATGTGAAATATATTACCACCTTCCACTCGAACCTCCACCTCCTGACATTCCACCCCCAAATCCCCCAAAACCTCCTCCTGATCCACCATGCCCACCCCCAAAACCTCCCATGAATCCTCCAGGTCCACCTCCCCCTTTTGAAAAAAGAAAATCAATAATCAAACCAAGAATCGTGAGTCCAATAATTGAAAGGATTCCTGTGAAAACGAAGCCAAACATAAATCCGATAATAATTCCGATAATTCCTCCGACGACACCGCCGAGCCACCACGATTTTGTTCTACCCAAAACACTTGCAAGAACTATAAAGATGACGAAACCATAATGCTGTAAGAAATAGAGAATACCAGATGCGGAGCTTGTCTCGGGTTCGGTAGAATAATCCGCCTCGCTTTTGACGACATCAATGATTGCCTGCGTTCCTGCAACAATACCCTCTTCCATCTTTCCTTCCTTGAAAGCTGGAATTATTATTTTTTGAATGATACCAAAAGATTGAGCATCTGTAAGCGCACCTTCAAGGCCATAACCAACCTCTATTCGCACCTGTCGATCCTTGGGAGCAATTAAGAAGAGAACTCCGTTGTCCTTCGCTTCACCCCCAATTCCCCACTCCTCAAAAAGCTTTACTGCGTATTTTTCTATTGTCTCATCGCCGAGAGTTGGGACCGTCACAACTGCGACCTGTATAGTTGTCTCCTTGCTGAAGGCGGAGAGCTGCTGTTCAAGCTGTGTCTGAACTGCAGGAGAGATAGTCTCTGCATAATCATTCACAAAACCCTGGGGCTTTCCAGGGCTTGTGTAGGCAACAACAAAAATAGCGCCAGTAAAAAAGAGTAATGTTGCGAGTAAGAAGGCTCGCTTCATGATATTAGAACTTAACCTGTGGAGCATTTTCTGCACCCGCTGTAGCTTCGAAGTATGATCTTTCCTCAAAGCCTGTAAAAGAAGCAATGATTGAGCTTGGTATCCTCATGACCTTAAGATTATAGGCCTTTACGTCTTCATTGAATCTCATTCGTTCGACACTAATGCGGTTTTCAGTTCCCTCATTCTGAGCCATAAGTGTCTGAACCACGTCTGAAGACTTCAATTGGGGATAGTTTTCTGTAATAACAAGGAGTCGTCCGAGAGCACTCTCAACCTGTCCGGCTGCACGAGCCTTTTCATCTACTGTCGTCGCGCCAGAATATTTTGTTCGAGCTTCTGCGATTGCAGTAAATACTGCTTGTTCCTGTCCCATCACACCCTTTGCTGATTCCACCAAATTTGGAATGAGATCAAAACGTCGCTGATAGTCGACTTCCACTTGTTTCCATTGAGTGTCAGCATTGATGCTGAGTGTCACAAGAACGTTGTAGGTAGAGAAGCCATACCAGACAACTGCGAGAACAACAATAACAATGATAGCAAGTGTTTTTTTCATGTATATTTTAAATAAACTAATAACTATTTCTTTGGAGAAACCTTTGTTTCGTCCTGTCCAGCTGGACCCACAACAAACTTAAATGATTTAATCATGTCTTTGAACTGCGCATCCGTAGTGTCGACAAGCATAGTATTTCGGGCACCTACAGCCTGTGCATCAGCACCGACAAATCCCTTGCTTGTAGGACTAAGGACGACTGAAGTAAATGTGAAGAAATAACAAATCGAGTCTTTCTGGAGAGAGTACATTCTGCTGAAGTAGTTTCGTCCCTGTACTGTGTTTGCAATAGAAATCATATTGAAAGAAAGATCACCAACCTTAAGCACATCTCTTTCCTTAACAGTTGTTACTGGCGGAAATGCGCATTTTGATGAAAGAATATCAATTTTTGCCTGAAGGTTTCCGATTGTATTCTTTTCCTTTGTTGAATCTGTAATTACGCTAAAAGTAACGTTATTGGCAGCTTCACCACGCTCCCATGTTGTAGGATACTTCACCGAAAAGCCAAGTTCATCATTCTTGTATTCTGAAAGCTTATCAGAAACTTTGACTGTCTGACTTGTAGGAACCTTTAGTTCATCCTGCGCAGCATCCTCCTTATCATTGTCAGTAACACCCTTGTTTGAGCTTGTAAATTTCCATGCGACCGCACCGATGACAGCCAGAATAAGGACTAAGATGATGATTTTTTTCATAGTATAAAAATTATACTATATATAGTGAAAAAATCAACGATAACTAAGAAAAGCTCTCCGAACCTGCTTTCTCATCTTTTTTTACCTCTTCTGCGATTGCGGCTTCGGTCGTAAGAAGAAGTGCTGAAGCTGAACATGAGTTTTGAACGCCGAACCGAGTAACTTTTACAGGATCGATAATACCGAGAGCAATCATATCGGGAACCATTTCGTCCTTATATGCATCATACCCTGCATTTCCCTTTCCATTTTTTACTTTTTCAACTATGACCGATCCATCATCCTTACCTGCATTCATTGCAATCTGCTTCAAGGGTGCCTCAAGTGCTTTAAGCACAATCTGGTATCCAAGCTCGAATTCCTTTGATGGATGCTTCTTATTCACAAGACTATCAGAAACTTTTTGGGATGCTTTTATGAGAGCAACACCTCCTCCAGCAACAATTCCCTCTTCGATCGCTGCTTTTGTAGCATTCACTGCGTCTTCGATTTTTAATTTGAGATATTTAATCTCAGTTTCTGTTGCTGCGCCCACACGGATAACCGCGACTCCACCGGAAAGCTTGGCAATGCGCTCATCAAGCTTTTCTTTATCATATTTTGAATCAAGTGCATCTCTCTGTTGCTTAAGCTGTGAAATCCTTTCTTCGATATCGCTTTTCTTTCCTTTTCCACCGACGATGACTGTCGTATCTTTCTTTGAAACAACCCGTCGAGCTTTTCCAAGCATCGCAACTTCTGCATTTTCAAAGGTAATTCCAACATCTTCAGATATGACCTTTGCCCCAACTGTTACAGCGATGTCTTCAAGAATAGCTTTCTTACTATCCCCATAACCTGGAGCCTTAATAGCAAGGACGCTTAATGTTCCACGAAGCTTATTTACTATAAATGTAGAAAGTGCTTCACCATCGATATCTTCTGCAAGAATGACAAGGTCCTTTTTTCCAGCCGCGGCGAGCTTTTCGAGCAATGGCAAGACTTCCTTTATTGATGAAATCTTTTTATCTGTAATCAAAATCGCCGGATCGTTATACTCTGCCTCCATCCTCTCTGCATTTGTAACGAGATAAGGGGAAATGTAGCCCTTATCAAATTCGATTCCTTCAGTCACTTCTGATTCGAGACCGATTGATTGTGACTCTTCGACAGTTACGACGCCATCCTTACCCACCTTCTTTATCGTGTCAGCGATAATATTGCCGAGCTCAACTGATTCTGCGGAAATCGTAGCAACCTGACGAATCTCTTCATCTGTCTTGATTGGTTTCGCAATTGATTTGAGAGCTGTCACAACGTCCTTTGCTGCTGCTTCAATACCGAACTTTACACCCATTGCATTTAATCCCATTGAAGTGTATTTCATTCCTTCATTCACAATA
The DNA here is from genome assembly GCA_030917665.1 of Patescibacteria group bacterium. Classification (GTDB taxonomy): domain Bacteria; phylum Patescibacteriota; class Minisyncoccia; order Phycocordibacterales; family PALSA-1337; genus CAIOGI01. The sequence goes on from JAUPUH010000033.1 coordinate 12,537, forward strand.
GCCTGTGTAAGTACAACCGAAGTAGTCGTTCCATCTCCAGCAACTTCATTTGTTTTTGTTGCAACTTCTTTGATGATTTCAGCACCCATGTTTTCAAACTTGTCTTTGAGAGAAATTTCTCGAGCAATTGAAACACCGTCGTTTGTAATTGTCGGTGCGCCATAGCCTTTTTCAAGCACAACATTGCGCCCTCGAGGACCGAGAGTGATTTTTACGGCATCCGCAACTGCATCAACGCCTCTTTTAAGGGATTTACGAGCTTCTTCATTGTAAAGGATTGTTTTTGACATGGAGTTTTAATTTATTTTATTACGGCCAATAATTCGTTTTCTTTCACTATGTAGTATTCCTCTCCTTCGATCGTTATCTTATCTCCCCACTGGAAGAGTACTTCGTCTCCGACCTTCACTGAAACTGGGACTAATTTCCCATCTTCATATCTTCCAACACCGACTGCCACTACTTTCCCCGCCTTGCTTCCCTTATCTTCATTTACCGTAATCGGGATTATTATGCCGGACACAGTCTTTTTTTCCTGGGATAATGCTGCTTCTTTTATGAGAACCCTATCTCCGAGCGGCTGTATATTTGCTTTTGATTTCTTTGTATCTTTTGTCATAGAAAAATAATTTTATTATATTCACATTATATAGAAAGCAGGAGCAGGCACAAGACTTGCAGAGCATATTCCAGTATGCTATAGTACCTCGCAATGAAGACTATCGCTTCTCTACTTCCGTACATACAGATTGTACTTGCAGTTATACTTGTAACAGCAATACTCCTCCAAAGAACCGGCGCTCAAGTCGGCGGTGCTTTCGGCGGCAGCGACAATTTCAGCTCAGCGTTTCATACGCGACGCGGATTTGAAAAGACCCTCTTCATTATTACCATTGTAGTTGCTATCCTCTTCGCAATTTCAGCTCTAGTTACTCTTATCTAACACCTAATTACATACCGAAGTGAAAAAGGAATTTCGCTTAAAGGGAAGTGAAAAATTGCTTGGCATGATTCGTGCTTTTTCTGCAACAGAAAGGGTTGTTTTTGGCTTACTAATCCTTGTAGCGCTTGTGAGCGCCCTTGTAATGGCTTGGAAAGTTAACAGATCATTTCTTGTTCCCATACCATCGCATGGAGGATCTTTTAGTGAGGGCGTTATCGGACTACCCCGCTCAATCAATCCAGTTTTAGCTTTTACTGACGTTGATAAGGATCTTTCGACACTTGTTTATTCAGGATTGATGAAATACGAGGATGGCAAGCTTGTTGGTGATCTTGCTAAAAGTTACACTGTATCTGAAGACGGCCTTTCTTACTCTTTTGTACTAAACGACAATCTCAGATTCCATGACGGAACCCCTTTAACAACAGATGATGTTGAATTCACTGTCCAGAGGGTACAAGACGACGCACTTAAGAGTCCGAAGCGTGTTGATTGGGCAAGTGTTACCGTAAAAAAAATAAGCTCAACAGAGATTGAGTTCGTTTTGAAACAGCCTTACGCACCATTCCTCTCGAACACAACACTTGGAATAATTCCCAAGCATATTTGGAAAAACGTAGATGCTGGTCAATTCATCTTTAGCCAGTACAATATCGAACCTATTGGTTCAGGTCCTTATGAAGTAAATTCAATCAAACGCGACAGTGGAGGGATTCCTCAATACTATATTTTAAATACATTTAGCAGGTACCATAATGAAAAACCTTATATTTCTCAAGTGACTATTCATTTCTATCCAAACGAAATTACTGCCCTCGAAGCACACAATGCTGGAATTATAGATAATTTCGCTGGCGTTTCCCCACAAGAAGCATTGAAAATAGCATCATCTGCGTCCGATAGCACTATTCTTCATACGCCACTCCCCCGTATTTTCGGAGTCTTTTTTAACCAGAACAATGCTCCTGTACTGGCAAACAAAGAGGTTCGACAAGCACTGGATATGGCTCTCAATAAGGAAAAGATAATTGAAGAAGTGCTCTATGGATACGGTATCAGTATAAACAGTCCAATACCCTTCGGAACACTGCAGGCAACCTCATCCCAAAAGACTGGCGATAAAGATGCTGCAAAAGCGCTCCTCGCAAAAGCTGGATGGCTCATCAATACTGACGGAATCCTTGAAAAGAAAACAAAAACATCAACCCAGGTTCTCGAATTCTCAATAGCGACGACCGACGCACCCGATCTCAAGAAAACTGCTGAAATCATAAAAACAGAATGGGAAGAGCTCGGTGCTAGGGTAACGATCAAAGTCTTCGAGTATGGCGACCTCTCACAAAACATCATCAAGACTCGAAAATATGATGCCTTACTTTTTGGAGAAGTTGTCGGTAAAGATCTCGATCTCTACGCATTCTGGCATTCCTCACAGAGAAATGCTCCCGGACTCAATCTCTCAATGTACGTAAACAGTAAAGTCGACAAGATGCTTGAGGATGCAAGAGTCAATTCAGATGAAAATATACGCAACACTACATATAAGTCGTTCGAAAAAATAATACAAGATGAGGTGCCCGCAGTATTCCTTTATTCCCCAGAATACATGTACGTAACCTCAAGTTCAATTAAAGGAATTGATCTCGAGTCAATAACAAATGCTTCTGACAGATGGTATGGAGTGGACAAATGGTATATCACAACGGACTACGTGTGGAAAATATTCTTAAAAAATAACGAAAAATAATAACATGGAAAATAAAATTACAGATTTAGCCCCGAAAACCGCACCGAGTCCGGTTGTGCCACAAAGACCAGCTGCCCGACCTCAATTTTCAAGAGGTGCAAGTCGTGGTCCACGCAAAACTATGGGAAGATCACATGGTATGCGCCCAGCACGTCCACCGGATGCTACACAAACACACAAAAAGGTTGAGGACACTGTTCCAGCACTTGCTCCTGACTCAATACGAATTATTCCATTGGGAGGTGTAGAGGAGATTGGAAAAAATATGACAATGATCGAATACGGTAACGATATCGTGATTATCGATATTGGTTTCCAGTTCAAGGACGAAAATACGCCTGGAATCGATTACATTCTTCCAAACACCAAGTATCTTGAAGAAAGAAAGGACCGTATTCGCGCTGTTATCATCACCCACGGCCACCTCGACCACATTGGAGGAATCCCCTACGTCATGCCTCGTATAGGCAATCCACCATTGTATACACGAATGCTTACCTCAGTCATGGTAAAGAAGCGTCAGGAGGAATTTACTCATGTACCACCGCTTGATATCAAGGTTGTTGAAAAGGACGAAACGATTACGCTCGGCTCGCTGAGAGTGAAGTTTTTCGCCGTAACTCATACGATTCCAGATGCCATGGGAGTCGTTGTAATGACACCTCATGGATCAATCGTACACACAGGAGACCTCAAGCTTGATCATGTCGACGGAATTCCTACCGACGAAGAGGAGGCAGAATTTGATCGAGTTTTCAAAAATGAAAAGGTTCTCCTTCTTATGGCTGATTCTACGAACGTTGAGAATCCCGGATTCTCTTTGCCCGAGAAAACCGTACACAAAAACATCGAGGAAATCATAAAAAACACAAAAGGTCGTCTTATCATTGCGACCTTCGCTTCCCTTTTGGAAAGAATGCTTAAAATCATCGATTACGCGGAAAAGTATGGGAAGAAAGTCGTTGTCGAAGGACGAAGCATGAAGGGCAATATCGAGATATGTCGAAACCTTGGGCTACTTAAGCCAAAGAAAGATACGCTCATTACTGTTGAGCAGATTGAAAATTACCCCCCTGACAAAATCGTTATTCTAGCCACAGGGGCACAGGGCGATGAATTTGCAGCTATGATGCGAATGTCGAATAAAACCCACAAATATATCAAGATCAACAAGCGAGACACTATTCTCCTCTCATCTTCTATCGTTCCTGGAAACGAGCGGGCTGTTCAGAAACTTAAAGACAACCTTTCTCGACAAGGCGCTCACATCATTCACTACAAGATTGCTGATGTTCACTCTTCAGGACATGCAAACCATGATGAAACTGCCTGGATTCATAGGAAGATTCGACCAAAGTTTTTCATGCCTGTACACGGATACCACTACATGCTTCGTGTGCATGGAGAAATCGCACATGAGACCAATGGCCTCACAGAGGACCAGATTATCATTCCTGATAACGGCTCAATTGTTGAAATCCAGAACTCTGGAGCAAAGATTGTAAAAATGAAGGAAAAGGCTCCATCCGGAATCGTCATGGTTGATGGTTTCTCTGTTGGTGACATCCAGGATGTTGTTATTCGTGATCGACAAATGCTAGCTCAAGATGGAATTTTCATTGTCTTCGCTATCATCAATGCACAGACTGGAAAGCTCAAGAAATCACCTGATATCATTTCACGAGGATTCGTCTATCTTCGAGAATCTCAAGAGCTTCTCCACCATGCCCGAATCATCATCAAGAACACAATTGAAGAATCAACAAAAGGCATGAACCCTATTAATGTCGAGTACGTCAAAACAAACGTCACGGACAATGTAAGCAAATTCCTTCTCCAGAAGACCGCAAAACGCCCTATTGTCATCCCTGTATTACTGACGATATAGTCTCGGTAATGCTATAATATCTGATGTCATGAGGCATCATCCTTACATAAGAAAAACCACTACGCTTTACACGATTGGCGTAGTTGGTTTTTTTTCTGCCCTTCATGCGAGCCTACCGACCTATTTTAATTCAAGTTTTCTCGGCTCGTTCGTAGATGAAAGAACTGTCAGCCTTATTTATCTCATAATCTCGCTCGTTACAATCGTCGGATTTCTTTCGATGCACACGATCTTGCATAAATTAGGCAATTTGAGGACTTCCTTACTTCTCATCATGGTCCAGATCGGAGTATTCTATGGTCTCATAACTGCTACTTCAATAAATGTAATAATTCCTCTCTTCATCCTTGCCATGAGCATCGTAAGCCTCATCGCACTTACCATCGACATATTTCTCCAAAAAAGCACTGATATCGGACACACAGGAAGCGTTCGTGGTATTTTCATGACTGTCATCAACACAGCCTGGATACTTGGTCCTCTCATTGGAGGAATGCTTATCATCGAGAATGATTATAAAGGCGTTTATATCGGTGCTTTTGCCCTCCTTTTCCCTCTACTCTATCTTGTTTACAAGAATTTCAATAATTTCAAAGATTCTCACTACGCGAACTTCTCTGCGCTCCAGACGATTTCAAGGATTATTAAAGACAGGGATATCAGCGGTATTTTCATTATAAATATCGTTCTTCAAACGTTCTACGCATGGATGACTGTCTATACGCCGATATACCTCCACAACACTATTGGTTTTGATTGGAAAGAGATCAGTATCATGTTTACAATCATGCTTATCCCATTTGTTATTGTTGATGCCCCGCTCGGCAAACTTGCCGACAAAAAATGGGGTGAAAAAGAAATGCTCGCCATCGGCTTCATCATCATGGGAATCTCTACTGGTGCCTTAGTCTTCTTTGGTGTCAAAAGCTTTGTTACATGGGCAATTCTTCTTTTCTTAACACGTATAGGAGCAGCTATTGCAGAGGTAATGATCGAAACATATTTCTTCAAAAAAGTAGACGGTAGGGATCCGGAAGTCCTAAGTATGTTCAGAATAACACGACCCCTTTCATTCTTCATTGCCCCTGTCATTGCAACACTCGGGCTTGTTTATACAAGCGAAAGATACCTCTTTGTGGTTCTTGGGGTAATCTGTCTTCTTACCCTGTTTCCTATATTTAAAATACGAGATACAAACTAGAGTTTCTTCCCTTCTATCATTAAAAACATTGGTATTTCTTTTCTGATTCGGTTTTCTTCGCTAGCACGAGGTCCTGGATTGCTTTCCTTGTTTGAAACCCATTCTTCGAGACGAGTTACAGCAAATCCGGCCTTCGTAAGTACCTTAAAATACACCTGTAATGGTCGATGGAATGAAACCGTAAACTTCTTCTCATTTTCCTTCTGTGCACCTGGATTCATTTCAATCTGATGCCTCATGTCCGACATATATGAATCGATCCGACGATATTGTTTCTTATTTTTTTCGTCCCACTCCCAGCTTGATGCTTTTGGAACACGAAAAGCTGGATGGTTGAGAACAATATAGAAAGTCCCTCCTGACTTTAAGGCTCGGTGGGCTTCCTTAACTGCTCCCTGAAGATTCTCGATATTTTGCAATGCAAGGGTAATTAAAGCCTTATCAAAAGAATTATCCTGTGCAAATGTAAGCGCGTCAGCAGGAGCAACTTCAAATGAAATTGATTTTGGTGAATGAATGCGAGCGATTCCTATAAGTTCCTTAGCGATATCAGCTCCTGTGACTTGAGCACCTGCTTCATTCAGAAACCGTGAAAAATAGCCTTGGCCGCAAGCGATATCGAGTATTTTCTCACCTTTTTGAGGGTTTATAAGGCGTTTAAGGTTTGGAAGTATGACTTCTTGCTGATATGTTCCGTCTTTGCCTTCAAGTAGTTCATCATACCAGCCAGCCACTTTGCCCCATGAGGTGTCTTTTTTGTCCATTGTTTAAGTATACACAAAGTTGGTATACTTACGAAATAATTTAATAATTAATATTCTGAACACAAAATGGCAAAGATAAAGTCAGTATACGCGCGAGAAATCCTTGATTCACGAGGTAACCCTACAGTAGAGGTCGATGTAACACTTAAGGATGGTTCTTTCGGACGAGCAGCCGTACCGTCAGGTGCTTCTACAGGTAGTCATGAAGCAGTTGAGCTTCGAGATGGCGATGCAAACCGACACAATGGAAAAGGTGTTGAGAAAGCAGTAAAGAACGTTAACACATCTATCGCTAAGGCGATTTCAAACAAGGAGTTCGATCAGAGGTCGCTTGATTCAACAATGATTAAGATCGATGGCACAGAGAACAAAGGACGACTTGGTGCAAACGCTATCCTTGGCGTATCAATGGCTTTCTCACGCGCAACTGCACATAGCCAGAAAACTCCACTCTACAAGTATTTCAATAAAATCGGTAAAACAAAAAATACTGTTCAGCTTCCGGTGCCTATGATGAATATCTTGAACGGCGGAAAACACGCAGAAAAATCAACTGATTTCCAGGAATTCATGATCATGCCCATCGGTGCAAAGTCGTTTAAATCAGCATTGCAATGCGGTGCGGAAATCTTCCACACTCTTAAAAAAATCCTTCATGATCGAGGTCTCGCAACAACAGTCGGAGATGAGGGTGGTTTTGCTCCTTCTCTTTCTTCAAATGAAGAAGCTGTAAAAATCATACTTGAAGCAATCGAAAAAGCTGGGTATACGGCTGGAAAGGATGTTGCAATCGCTCTTGATGTCGCAGCCACTGAACTCTACAAAGACGGAAAATATCACCTCGCGTGCGAAAACCGTACTCTTACATCAGAAGAGATGATCAATTTCTATGTTGATTGGTGTTCGAAATACCCCATTGTTTCTATCGAGGACGGACTTGCTGAAGATGACTGGGAGGGCTACAAGCTCATGACAGAAAAGCTTGGAAAGAAGGTGCAAATCGTCGGCGATGATCTCTTTGTTACGAACATTGATCGACTCAAGATGGGTATCGAAAAGAATGTGGGAAACTCTATCCTTATCAAATTAAACCAGATCGGAACAGTTTCAGAGACGATTGATGCGATAAACATGGCAAAGAAAGCTGGTTACACTTCAATCATTTCTCATCGATCAGGAGAAACTGAAGACACCACTATCGCAGACTTCGTAGTGGGTACAGGTACAGGACAGATCAAGACTGGTTCCCTTTCACGAACTGACCGAGTAGCAAAGTACAATCAACTACTAAGACTCGAAGAAGCGCTCGGTTCAAAAGCAGTTTACCGAGGAAGTAAAGTTTTTAAGACTGAATAATAAAACAAGATTACTATAACAAAAAACTCCGGAAGGTCCGGAGTTTTTCTTTGCTATTTTCTCTACTCACTAGTACTGTATCGCTCCACGACTCGTACCAACTTTACCACTAATGTCTGTACGGTACTGGGCTGGAACTGCGGTGTCTGCAACTCCTGTTTGATTTGCGAGAATATATGCTGAGGCTGCTCCATAAGTAGCCACCTCTGCAGCTGTAGGCGTCCTGAATGGATTGGTTGATGGAGCATCATTGAAGCTTGCTAGTCTTTTTTAAATAAGGGGAAAACTAAAAACCTCAATTTAATGAGGTTTTTAGAGGCTAATTTTGATTAATTGTCTAGAATTCGTACGCTCCGACATCCCATACACCATCAGCTCCTCGAGTCTTTCCGGTTGGATCCTTCTCAAAGTCAGTGACTATAGAACTACCATTTGCTTTCTTGAGCACCGTAGTCACATTTGAGACAGGGGTTCCTGGCGCTGCATTTTCTGAAACCGTAAGGGGTGCAGACAATTTGAAGGTTCCTGGTGTGAACGGATCAGCCGATGCGGTGAAGTTGTGACTTGCAGTCGCCGGAAGATATCCTATACCTCCATTAGCAACATTGTAAACGAGGTTATTCCTTACAACACTGTCTGCTGACCAATTCACCGTCGTATCACCTCTTGTGATAGCTGCCCAAGCATTTGTAATTGTATTGTTGTAAACATAGAACGGTCCGTGTGTAACGCTTCCTGAATATGATCGGAGTTCAAGGAATCGATGTGTACTTCCGTTCTTTCCTCCGATTCCATCGTGAAATACGTTTCCATATACATACCAGTTCCTGCTTGGGCTTCCCCATGGATAGAGACCCTCGACCTGCCAATTATATACATCGTTATTTCTGAAGATAATACCGTCGCTTTTATTAACAATCATGAGGTTTCCATGCCACTGTGCTGAGTTTGCAGCACCGTTATCGTAAATCTTGTTATTCTCAATAACAATATTTGTTGCATTTGCAAACCAGAATTCGTTTGGATGGCCTCTGACACGACTGTTCTTAATGGTAATATTGCTTGCGCTTCCACCTCCATATCCAATATTAACACCACTACCGTCACCAGCATGATTTGCTAGCTTAGTACCAACTGAATCACCATTGACTTCATTTACTGAGTTTGGACCTACAAGATCAACGTTGCTGACCGTGACGTAGTTACCTCCTGTCGCAAGGAATGATGTTGGAAGTCCTCCTGAGTTTGAAGAAACAAAGCGGAGGCCCATATCTTCTTGCCCATCAATCTCAACATACGAGACTGGAGCACTAAGAGCAGCGCTACTAGTGAAGGTTGCTCTCGAATCATGTGCACTGCTCCATCCTGCAGATGATACAGGAATAGCATCCGAAGAGCGAACCCTCTTGATTCTTATAGGGTTTGCTGCAGTACCACTACTGCCGATGGAGAGCCCTGTAGTATAGGTTCCTCCTGCAATCCAGAGTGTATCTCCAGGTTTGATATTACTCCAAATGATGCTGCCGGGAGTCTTCCATGCTGTTGCCCATGACTGTCCGTTTCCTGAAGTTGAAACGTCGTCATTAAGATACCAGTTACCTCCTGGCTGTCCTATATTCACCGTAACGCTTGCTGTAGGCGATGTGCCATTTATGCCTGTACACACAACCGAGAACGTAGTCGCTACCGTAAGTGCTCCTGTAGAAACATTTGTGCCTGCAATTCCTGTCTGCCAATTTGATCCTGCCTTTGTAACTGTACAAGCTGTCGCATTGACTGACGCCCATGTGATAGTTGTTGATTGTCCAGAAACCACTGAGACTGAGCCTGATGAAATAATAGCTGTTGGAGCTCCTATCTGCTGGGTTCTTGCTGAAACCGATGCCGTCTGAGCACTTGTATTCGGAACTGCATCATAAGCTGAAACTGTATATGAGTATGATGTGTCAGCTGATAGGCCTGCACTCTGGAAAGTTCGTGCTGTTGGGTTTGGATTCGTCTGAAGAACTCCATTCCTGTAAACATTGTATCCTGCAACTCCTACATTATCTGTTGATGCATTCCATGCAAGATTGATTTGTGTAGATGAGACAGGTGCTGCTGTAAGTCCTGAAGGTACGGTAGGAGCTTGAGTATCAGGTGCTGGGGGTGTGTATGCATCAAGGCCATCCTGACCGACCCATCCGTCCACTCCTGAAGTGAAGTTTATATTCCACCACTGATATGATGTTCCGTTTAGCGTAGCTGTAACTGGGCCGGCAAGTGTCGTTCCAGAAACTGTAGTTGATTGCGTGCCTAGAAGCGTTCCAGCGGCTGTTTGACGCACGTTAACGACTCCATTAGGAATTACAGATTGAGGAATTGTAAACTTTGCAGCTGTGATCGTAACTGTAACAGAGGCACTTCGAGAAAGAGAAACGTTTCCGGCCAAATCTTTTGCCCAAGCATAGAGAGTCTTTGCACCTGCTGATGCAAATGTATACGAAGTTGGTGAAGCTAGTGTCCAACCAGAAGCAGTTACTGAAGGGGCTGTTGCTGATTCTGTAATCAAATATCCTATCACGCCAATATTATCACTCGCTACAATTGAAGTTGAAACTGTAAGTGAAGATGAGGTAGAAGGAACTGTGAATGTTGTTACGCTTGGCTTTGTAGTATCAACTCCAGTTACTGGAATAAGATTGAATGTTGCGGTAACTGTTCCTACTGCTGTAAGCGTACATGAAGTTGTTGTACATGTTCCTGCTGATGTTGGAGATACTGTGAAGCCTACAAGCGTTGATCCTGAAGTAGCTGAACCATTAACTACAACCGTAGATCCAGTATTCGCTGTACATGTGCTTGGATTACATGAAACTGTTCCAGAACCTGTTCCTGCTTTAGCTGTTGTAACTGTAAAAGGAGTTGGTTGATTTGTTGAAGCAAGCTTTAGAGTTCCTTGTCCAGAGTAACCATCTACCGTAGTGTTATCATAATCAATTTTCCACCAATAGAATCCATCTACCGGATTTTGAGCACCTCCACCAATAATTGTTCCTGTAGATCCAAGTACTCTTGATCCAACCAATGTTCCGTTTA
>JAUPUH010000034.1 GCA_030917665.1 Patescibacteria group bacterium
ACATGCTCCCAAATGTACTACCGGACCATGATCATCGATTCAACGATCGGTTACGAGCTCGGCGAGTACACGGGGCAGTTCACCTGGGGAACCAACACCATCAGCGGGCAGTACTATTATAGTGATGGCACGTTCTCCTGGTTCACCACATTCGACAGGAATGCTGGCAGCGATGAGTGCAGCCTTGCTCCTGGAGATTCATCTGGTGGAATGTTCGTCCTTGATGAAGGTCAATGGAAATTGGCAGGTATCAATTGGAATTCCATCCATGGCCTCTTCTACCTCGATGGACACTACTTCAATGGGAACATGATGGACCTCAACGGCGTCAACTGGTATGGCTGGGTTTACCCTGCCGCACAGCAAGAGACACCAACGATGTCCAACCATACACCCATTCCAGTTGATTGGATCAACTCCATTACTGGAGGACACTGATCTGACCAAGTGATGATTACAAAAACCGCGCTGACTTTTCCAAAAGTCGGCGCGATTCTTTTTATATACTAAATTTTTCTTTTCTATTTCCCCTCTTTCTTCGGCCTCATGAGCGGGAACATCTGAAGCTCACGGACAGGTTTGTCAGCAAGGAAAGCAAAGAGACGCTCTCCGAATCCGAATCCGCATGTAGGTGGCATTCCATGCTCAAGCATCTCGACAAATTCATGATCAGCCATCATCGCTTCCGTATCACCTTTGTCCACAAGTTTCTGTTGTGTATCAAATCGCTCCTTCTGATCAATCGGATCATTAAGCTCTGAATACCCCCTACCAACTTCGCTTCCTGCGATAATAGGCTGGAACATTTGTGCGAGCTGCTTGCCATCCACGCTCTTAGCAAGAGGAGAAACAATCAAAGGATGATTGATAAGGAATGCAGGACCGGCAATATTCTTTCTGCAATATTTCCAAAGAGTATCGATGAGACGCTCTTTGTTTTCGCCTTCGTATGTAACTTTGAGCTCCTGGAGCTTTTTCATCATCTCTTTTTCAGAAGCAGACAAAATATCAATACCAGTCTGTTTCTTGATTTCTTCTGTAAAATCAATCTTTACCCATTCATCAGCGAGATCAAATGTATGACCACGAGTTGTGAATTTCGTAGAACCGAAAACATCCTGAGCAATCTTGCGGTACATCTCTTTTACAAGATCCATACCGTCATTATAGTCGGCGAAAGACCAGTAGAATTCCATATTCGTAAATTCCTGAAGATGCTCTGGGCTTGATCCTTCATTTCTATACGCCCTTCCTATTTCAAATGTCTTTGGAAATCCTGCAGCCATGAGTCTCTTCTGCCAGAGTTCTCCAATAGAAATTCGAAGGTAGACATCAAGATTATAGTCATTGTGGTGAGTCTTGAAAGGTGTTGCTTCAGCACCGCCCGTCGTCAATTCAATGGTCGGTGTCTCCACTTCCAAGAAACCGTTATCCTTCAAGAAGTTTCGTGTCACATCCCAAAATTTTGATTTCTTTACAAAAAGATCTCGAAGCTCCTCATTCATAAGAATATCGAGGTATCGCTTTCGGTATCGCTCATCATCATCCTTGATGCCATGCCACTTTTCAGGCAAAGGCAAAAGAGTCTTCGTTGCGATGGTCCACGACTTCACCATAAGGCTTTGCTCGCCTCGCTGTGTTGTGAAGAAATTTCCCGTTACAGAAATGAAATCGCCGATATCGATTGTCTCAGTGAAAAGCTGGAATAATTTTTCATCAAGCTCATCTTTCTTAAAGACTGCTTGGAATTTTCCTTTACCATCATAAAGAACGGCAAAAAGAATAGCTCCTTGTCCTCGGATTGCCATGATGCGCCCCGCAAGAGAAACCTCCTTGCCGGCCTTTTCATACTCCACGAAACTTGCCTTAGCATCACCAAGACAAAACGTACGAGGAACCTTACTTGGGAAAGGGTTCATCCCCGCAGCCTTGAGCTTGTTGAGTTTTTCGAGACGGGTCGCCTTTAATTCATCCATTAAATTTAGATAGAAATAAGTGTGTAAACTGCCTTGCCCTTAGGAGTCGTGAAAGAAACCTTCTCACCTTTCTTTTTTCCAAGAAGTGCAGAACCAAGAGGAGAAAGGTTTGAAACTTTTCCATGAGCCATGTCCGCCTCTTCTGATCCAACGATTTTGTATTCTTTAATATCTTTCTCGCCATCCTTCTGAACCTTGACTGTAGATCCAATCGATACAACATCTCCGTGCTTTTCATCAACAATCATCGCTGTCTTGATGAGATTCTCAATGTGATTGATACGGTCTTCTACTTCCGCCTGCTCTTGTCGAGCTTCGTGATATTCGGCATTTTCAGAAAGGTCTCCGAGCTTCTTGGCATATTCTAGATTTTCTGCCACCTGCTTTCTTTTTTCTGTTTTCAGTATGGTAAGTTCCTTCACAAACTCCTGCATTTTCTCACTCGTAAGATATTGTTGTGCGTCGCTCATTAGGGTTACATTAGTTATAAGACCTATATAATACCTTATTTAAGAGGAAAAGTACATATTACTTAAAATACTCCGGTGTATTGATATTCATCCAATCCAGGACCTCCCTCATAGCCGCACCTGCACCTATAAGATTGTGGACGGACCCTTTTTCCATAAGAACAGCAAAGACATAGCGGGGTGTCTTATAAGGGAAATAACCTGTCATCCATGAATTGACCTTGTCCTTACTTGCTCCGAGTTCAGCGGTACCTGACTTCGATGCTACCTCGACATACGGCACATTGAGGGAGGTTCCTGTTCCCTGCTGGACGCCAAGTCTCATTCCTTCTTTAATGACCGTGAAATAGTCAGCGGGTATCTCGATTTGACGAACGACAGGCCCTGCTTCGCCTTTAATTATACTCGGGTCTCGAAGCAGCCCATCATTTACCACAGCAGCCAGTGCGCGAACAATCTGAATTGGTGAAGTTTGGAAACCGTACTGACCAATAGATGTGTGATAGGTGTTTCCAAGATTCCACGCCTCACCGTCGAAATGCTCTTTTTTCCATTCTGGATTTGGAACCGTTCCAGCTGCACCACTAAAAAATGAGTCTTCTATCCTTTCTCCGAATCCGAATTGCTTCATATATTTTTCTATACGCGCAATACCGAGACCTTTCAGATCCTTATACCCTCCACCAACTTCATAAAAATAAACGTCAGAAGACACAGCAATAGCTTGTCTCATATCCACATAACCGTGAGCTTTCCAGTCTTTGAAAATTGTCTGAAGATCTGGGTAGTATTGGTTCTGAACAGCGATTGATCCTGTGCTTAGTATCTTCTGAGAAGCTGGTACGATTTTCTCATTGAGAGCCGCAAGAGCCATGTAGGGCTTCACAATCGATCCTGGCGTGTAAAGTCCGTCTACCGCACGATCGAGGAACGGTTTGTCTGGACTTGTAAGGTAGGATTTAACCTTCGCTGTATCAGTCTTTGCTGACATAACTTCAGAATCGTACTCAGGATAACTTGTCATAGCAATGATTTCCCCATTTGTCACATCCATCATCACAGCAGCTCCTCCAGCAAAACCTACCTGTTGGGAAATGTGTTTAATAGCTCGATACATTTCAGATTGAATACGAGAATCAATTGAAAGGTTCAAGTTGGCCCCCTCTTTTGGTGGCTGCATCGTGTTTTGTGACTGAATTTTTCCTCGAGCATCGACTTCAACCAACTTAATACCATTTGCGCCTTGGAGATTTGCATTGAAATATTTTTCAACACCATCTGCACCCTCGAAATCTTCACGGTAATAGAATCCAGCGCTATCCTTCGACGGATACTGAACATACCCTACAACATGGGCTAAGCCTGGATCACCTTTATATTTTCTTAATGCAATGTCAGGATCATCGCTTGGAGCATTCCATGCAAGTTCGATGCCGTTCCTGTCATATATAACTCCACGGGCAGCAAAAATCGGCGTATGGCGAAGGCGATTGTTCTCGCTGCGCTCACGATACATATCGCCGTCCTTTATCTGGAGTGCCCAGACCTTCGAACCGAAAGTTATGAGAACAAGAATGAAAAAAGCCACAACCACTGATAATGTAATCCTTGATATTGGACGTTCCAGCCTACCCTCAAACTGTTGTGTATCAAACTGCGGAAGGTTGTGAGAGTCTATGAAAATTTCATCTGGAGCTATATCCTTGTGTGATTTTCTTCTTCTAATTCCTATCTTCATAAATAGTAAGTCTCTTCTTTAAGAAAAATGATATCAGGAACAGTACGACGCTCGCAATAGTAAAGATGTATCTGACATTCCAAAACTCTGGCATAGGCATTCCGTACAATGCATCATACATCACTCCCCATAGGATAATTTCATAGTACACGGGGAAATAGAAAAGAAGCGCTATTGCAGCACACCATGTGAGCCACCAGTAGCCCCACATAATGCAACAGAACATCACGATGCCTGCACCAAGCCGAATAAGTATTCTTTTTGCTGTGTTTTTTTTCATATTAAATATCTATTTCTACCCACTTTTGTTCATATATGTTTATCGGTTGAGAAAAAAGTATCGTAGAAAATGCACGGGCAGGATCGGCAATGACCCTTTTTACTATACCAAAAACGGTAGTTGTAAGGTGTGGAATCGTGACGGTATCACCTTCTTGTATTTTAACATCACGAGGAAGCACTGCTTCAAATGATCCGCCACCTCTACCTGTAGCTGTTGCTTGAATATCATCAACACCGATGAATACTTCAAATTTTTCACCATACGAGGAGTACAGTTTTACTTTTGATATGAGCGGTGAGGCATCAATCACTTCACCAATAATAACCTTACCTATTGCATAAACTTTGGCGCCATTCTTAACTCCAGAATCGAGACCTGCATCAATAATAAAAGTGTCGTATGCAGAAAATGGAGGCTTCTTGAGAACATACGCAACAAGAGAGCTTGAAGATACTCTCGTATCAAAAATCTTTTTCAAATCAGCATTCTCTTTCTGAAGCTCAATAATCGTAGCGTTCTGCAATTCAGGCGAAATAAAAGCAGTACCTTCCTTGATATTTTTCTCGATACCCCAGAATGGTCGAACAATCGTAGTAAAAAAGGAAGAAAGAAGCGTCGGGAAAAACAGATACAACACAACAAGAATAAGGATTATCAAGCTGACAATCTTTATCGGTAGACCTATTCTCTTTGGCTGTACATTACTTTTGTGTTCGTAGCTCATCTTCGTTTTGTATTAGAACATCATTGTATTTTTCCAAATCCTCAAGGATAATTCCAGTCCCTCTTGCAATAGCGGTCAAAGGATCTTCAGCGATATAGACTGGAAGTTTGAGCGCGGATGTAAGAAGTCCCGCAAGACCCTTTATCAAAGCCCCTCCACCAACAAGGTGTATTCCTCGGTTCATAACGTCTGAGAGAATTTCTGGTGGTGTTGTTTCGAGTACCTCCTTTGCAGATTCGACAAGGGTATCTATAGATGAAGACATCGCCTCTCGTATATCTGAGTCAGTAATGACCACTTCTCGAGGAAGACCAGTGATAAGATCACGCCCCCGAATTGTTGTTTCAAGAGATTCTCCCGGGACAACTGCCCCGACTGCGATCTTGATATATTCTGATGTCTTTTCACCAATGAGAATTTTGAATTCATTTCGTATATACGACATGATGTCATTGTTGAGCTTATCTCCTGCGACTTTAAGGTTTTTTGAGCGCACAATTCCACCGAGAGAAATAACAGCAATGTCTGTAGTTCCTCCTCCTATATCGATGATCATACTTCCAACTGGTTCATGAATAGGTAAACGAATACCAATAGCTCCAGCCATTGGTTCTTCAACAATATAAACTTCTCGTGCTCCGGCATTCTTTGTGGCATCTCGTACGGCACGTATCTCGACATTCGTAACACCCGACGGCACACCAACAACGACTCGTGGGCCGAGAATTTTCTTTGAATACTGCTCAGCTTTCTTTACGAGATACGAAATCATTTCTTCTGTGACCTCGAAGTCTGAAATAACGCCATCAACAAGCGGACGGACAGCGATAATGTGAGGAGGTGTACGGCCAAGCATGTCTTTTGCAACAGTACCAACAGCAACCACGCGGCCAGTTTTCTGATTTACAGCCACAACAGAAGGCTCGTTCACGACGATGCCGTGTCCGCGCAGGTAAACAAGCGTATTGGCTGTTCCGAGATCTATACCAATATCGTTCGACAAATATGCATAGATTTTTTTCTTAAATTCCTTCATGTTTCTTCATTTCAACCGTGCCAGTCGTTCGGTCTTTAACTTCTACAGAATCTGATTCCAAAGTCTTTTCACTTATGACAATGCGTGTAGGAATTCCGATAAGATCGCTGTCAGCAAATTTTTCTCCTGGACGAGCATCTCGATCATCATAAAGAACTTCAACACCCTTCTTTGTCAGGCGTTCATAAAGCTTGTCTGCTTCTGCTTTCACTTTTCCATTCTTGTCTTCAATTGAAATCAGATGAATGGCAAAAGGTGCAATTGCTGCAGGCCACACAAGACCCTTATCATCTGAAAGCACTTCAGCGACGGTTCCCATCACACGTCCTGGACCGATACCGTAGCTTCCCATAATTACAGGCCTTTTTTCTCCCTTATCATCAACATACTGAAGCTCAAATGCATCTGAAAACTTCGTGCCCAGAGAAAAAATGTTTCCGACCTCAACTGCTTTCTTTTCCATAAGATCCTCACGCTTTAGGCCGAGGTCTGCTAGAACTTCATCATTCAAAACTTCTTTGTTAATTGCAATCTTTTTCTTTTCATCAACGAAAATCGAGTCTTCACCAGCATCTGTAAGTGTTTGGAATTCATGAGAATACTTTGAGAAAGAGCCTCCAGATGCAAATGTTACATACGTCTTGTTTCCAAGTCCGAGCTTTTCAAAAATATTGATATAGCCCTGCTTTGCCTTTTCATAAAAATCAGCATGTTCCTGTTCTGTTCGAGTGAATGAGTATAGGTCCTTCATTAGAAACTCTCGTCCGC
>JAUPUH010000035.1 GCA_030917665.1 Patescibacteria group bacterium
CAGGGGAGGCAATCGAGATCAATTTTAATTACAAATATATTATTGACTGCTTCCAATCAATCGATTCAGACAGTGTAAGTCTTGTGTTTAACGGACTTAATAAACCTATGATAATAAGCCCTGTTTCAGATACATCATTCCGTTATATTGTTATGCCAATGAACCGCTAAAATGAAATCAATAGGTTTATTTTTCGACAAATTCAAAAACACCGCACTTAAAGAAATTAAAAAAAGAGAGGTTATATGCGGTGCTATTTATGAAGCAACAGGGAGCAAGATCGAGGAAAAAGATATTTCTATTAAAGATTGCGTGATTACAATAAGTGGTAGCCAAGGTTTGAAAAGCGAACTTTTTATGAAGAAGAAAGTTATTCTTGATCAGATTTCAAAAAGAAGCTCAGAAAAAATAATAGATATCAGATAGATTTATCGGTCTATTTCTATATCAACAGACGCCTCACCTCTATTATAAACAGAGTCATAAGCAACAATTTTAATAGTGTTATTTCTTTGAATACCATCAATGTCTTGTGGGGTAAAACTTAAGAATTTTGGGTCTTTTTCGTTTGAAACTATATATTTCCCATTAACATACAACTCAGATTTTCTTAAAGGGTTTTTTCCAGAGATAGAAACAGATATATCAACACGAGACGATAGGGAATAAGAGTCTTTTTTAGGAATATCAATTGAAACCTTTGGTCTGTTTTCCTCTGTATGAACATCGTCGGTTTTTGTTGGAATATCATAACCTTCAGCCTCTTTGAATGTGGGGTTGCTTTTCTGCCAATTTTCAAACCACTTTCGTACACCATATTCCCAATAATCATACTGAGAGTCTTTTGTTGGATCCTTAGGAATCTCTCCTTGAGGATCATCTTTGTTGAGCCAGTGGAGAATGTTGTGAACACCATTGAAAACTATTTCTTGACGGGTTTCGGGTGGGGTAAGGTCAGTTGCGAGGTAGCCTGAAACAGAATCTTTCGTATAAGAAACACCACCTTTCCAAATCCCCCGCAGGGTCGGCTTTATATCTTCATGTGTCTGTTCTGGTTTCCTGAAACTTTCTTTCGGGTAATCATTATTGATTTCTGCCATGAACGCTCCCCAAACTGGAGTAATAATCACACCAGCAATTTTCTTTTCCATAGGGGTATTGTCATTTTTTCCTGCCCAGGCACCCACCACAAGGTTTGGGGTATATCCTTCAATCCAAACATCACGATAATCATTTGTGGTTCCGGTTTTTACAGCAACCTGTCTATTGAGATTTGTTACAACAGAACTAACACTATCCATTCGAACTGTCGGGTCTGAAAGTATGTCGCTAATTTGTCGAGATACCTGAACAGGAATAGCTTGTGTTTGACTGAAATTTGCTTCTTCAAGAACACTACCATCTGCACCCTCAACCTTTAATATTGACCTGTACGGGTTTCTTATTCCATCATTAGCGAAAACCCCATAAGCACTTGTAAGTTCAAGGAGGGAGACCTCACCACCTCCAAGCACCAATGTTAGACCATATCGATTTGGGTCCTTGAGGGTTGTTATACCCATCGCCTCTGCGGTTTCTATAGAATCATTTATTCCAGCAAGATAAAGGGTTTTAACCGCAGGAATGTTTCTTGAGTGAGCCAGGGCCTTTCTCATTGTTTCTGGTCCTTCAAATAAACCATCGTAATTCTCTGGGGAGTAACATACTTTTTCAGGATCATCTGCGGGGTTGTTTGGTTTTCCTTCAGGGGTACACTTTGTTGAAAACTCTGTTTCAACATCAAACAAAACTGTTTCCGGTGTATATCCCTTCATAAAGGCAGTCGCATAGACGAACGGCTTAAATGTCGAACCAGGCTGTCGAAATGCTGTTGTAATATTGAAGTTTCCTTCTATTTCTTTATCAAAATAATTTCGTGAACCCACCATCATCAGAATGTCGCCAGATTTTGGATCAAGCGCGATCATCGCTGTGTTGCTTGCATTGAATTGTTCAGAAAGGGAAGGAGCGAACTTTGTCACCACCTTCTCTGCTTTTTCTTGCATCTTGTAATCAAGAGTTGTAATAACTTTTAGACCACCTTCTTCGACAGCCTCCTCACCATATTTCTTAACAAGATAATCTTTAACATAAAGCGCAAAATGCGGGGCACGGATACCCGTTGTGTTTTTTTCAAGGAATTTAACTTCTTCTTTCATTGCCACAGAAAATTCTTCTTCTGTTATAAAGTTATTAGTACGCATCTGCTGGAGCACCAAGTTCTTCCGCGCATCAAGGCGCTCTTTGTTTGGTCCATAAGGAGAATAGAATGTTGGGGCCTGTGGAATGGCGGCAATATAAGCGGCCTCAGCCAGAGTTACGTCTTTTGCTGATTTTCCAAAGAAAGTTTTGCTTGCTTCCTCAACACCATAAATACTTCCACCATAAGGGTTTTCATTGAGATAGGTATTGAGAATTTGATCCTTTGAGAGGACTTTTTCAAGTTTGAGAGCCAAAATCCACTCCTTTAGCTTTCGAGTTATGGTTTTGTCTTTTGTAAGGACTGAATTCTTAATAACCTGCTGGGTAATGGTTGACCCTCCTTGTGTTACCCCAGACCCTGGTGTGAGGTTTGCTAAAACTGCACGAACAATTGCTGTGGGTTTGATTCCTTTGTGCTCATAGAACTCCAAATCTTCAATAGCAATTGTAGCCCGCTTTATTTTTTCAGAAATATCTTCAAAAGCGATGATGGTTCTCTTTGCATCAGCATGAACATCATAAAGAAGTATTTCACCAGTCCGGTCAAATATTTTAGTTGATTCGGCGACTTTCCGTTCCTCAAAAACACTCAAATCGGGGATTTTAAGTGTTGCAAACCATATAATTCCCAAACTCGCACCAATAAAACAAAGAGAGAGGGATAAAAGTATAAGCGGCTTAAGAATGCGCCACTTCCATGATTTGAAGAAGCTTTTTCTATGCGTCATTTCGAAATTTTATCATAAATATGGTACATTACATAGTATTAAACATATGTTTGGACTCACGAAACCAGAGATAATAACAGATGAAAAAAAGATAGAACAGACGCTTTCTCGAGGTGTTGAAGCTATTTTTCCTAACAAAGAATTCCTTAAGAGTAAATTGGTAAAAGGGGAACGACTAATATTCTATCTTGGTGTCGACCCGACGGGCGCAACCCTCCATCTCGGCCACGCAATTCCTATGAAAAAGCTTGGTGAGCTCCAAAAACTTGGCCACCAGATAATTTTCCTTATTGGAGATTTCACAGCAATGATCGGCGATCCTACAGACAAGAGCGCCGCCCGCAAGAAACTAACACGAGAGCAGGTTCTTGAGAATTGTGAAAAGTATAAAGAACAGGCTTCTAAATTTATTTCTTTTTCAGGGTCAAACAAGGCGCTTTTGAAATACAACTCAGAATGGCTTAATAAGATGAATTTTGCTGATGTTCTTGACCTTGCTTCACAAATGACTGTTGATCAGATGCTTAAGCGCGACATGTTTACTAAGAGAATAGAAGAGAACAAACCGATCTATATCCACGAATTCATGTACCCACTTATGCAGGGCTACGACTCAGTGGCTATGGATGTTGATGGGGAGGTTGGAGGAAACGACCAGACATTCAATATGCTCGCGGGTCGAGATCTCATGAAATCTTTGAAGAATAAGGAAAAATTCGTCATCGCAACAAAACTACTTACGGATTCTTCTGGAAAGAAAATGGGAAAGACAGAGGGGAATATGGTGAGTCTTGATCAAACCCCAGAAGATGTTTTTGGAAAAGTTATGAGCTGGACCGATAACCTCATCATCCCTGGATTTGAAATTGTCACTGACGTCTCTCTTGAAGAAATTGAGACGATAAAAAGCGCGCTTGCTTCAGGCGCCAACCCAAAGGATTCAAAGGTCCGGCTTGCAAAAGAAATTGTTACCATTATTCATGATGCTGATGCTGCAGAAAGGGCACACCAGAACTTTGAGAGAGCTTTCTCAAAAGGGGAAGTGCCAGAAGATATTCAGGAAATAACAGCCGAGCACGGATCTCATATTAAAGATGCCCTCGTGAAAAATGGTATTGTGAGCTCGAACACAGACTGGAGGCGTTTAGTGGAATCGAAAGCAGTTTCATATGCCGGAACGGAAGAATATATTACTGACAGTCATATAAAAGCAGAAAAAGAAGTCATACTCAGGGTTGGGAAAAAGAGATTTGTGAAGATTAATGTAAAGTAAAAAGCCCCAGTCGGGGCTTTTTCTTTGTTTAAATTATTCCTCCCACTTATCCTTGAAAGGGTCTACCTCGTCGTCATCGAGACCTGAAGCATCTTCCTCCTCAGCATCTTCATCGACAACCACATCACCAGGAATCAACTCATCACCGCCGACGAGGATAG
>JAUPUH010000036.1 GCA_030917665.1 Patescibacteria group bacterium
CCCCAGCTGATGAAATAAAAAGAGTTTCCATTTTCGGAAGCTCTTTTTATTTCATTTGTTAGCACGAGGAAGGGATCGAATAAAAGGGGGTCGGGGAAAAAGGTTTTCCCCGTTCGGGGTGACCTCGCCTGAGCGAGGATTAGAGGGCGGAAGCCCTATAAAACGGAGCTTCCGTATGGTACCATACGGAAGTGAGTAGTTCGATTCCCCTTCCTCCCCAGCATTAAAAAAAAATAAAGTATGGGGAAAAATAGCGAAGCAAAGAAATTTCAAAAAATTTCGATCGGAATTACGGTGTTTTCTGTATTAATAGCTGCCTACCTTTTGTATGTTTTTCCATGTGCTACGACTAGTCTTATAAATGGTCTTGACGGAGACGGTCCCGTGAGACCGCTGCCAGCATTATGTGCCGCGGTGTACACTGTGGGTCTATCTACTTTCTTTCTTGTTTCATTGATAGTGACTATTCCTCTATCTGTGATCACTGGTGTGATGTCTTTCATATACGGGAATAGATCGTGGCGTTTGGGCCTATTAGTTATTCTAAACTTTCTTATTACACTGTCATTTGTGTATATGTTTTTAGCTGGCGGATAAATCTATACAAGAAATGATTAATTATGATGACTCTCTTTAGGAACCGTTTTCTTTTTGTCAAAAATGCAAATTCTAGGATATACTTTACTCGTTTCTGAACCAAATAGGTTCCAACTTCGTCCTCCAAAGGCGGATACATCCCAGAGACGCAGCTGATAAATCAAAAGGGTATCCATTTCGGATACCCTTTTGATTTATTCTTTATATAGAGAGAAAAAAATCACTCCCCATGACCTTGTCCTACTTTTTCGGCGATTCCCCTTTCGAGATCTTCGCGATCGTATCGAGAAGCGATAACCACCGGAAAGAATGCCACGCCGGCACCCTCAAGCGCTCGTACGAGAAAATCATCCCTCCGTATCCTCTTCGCTTGATCATGAGAAGAATCATTCAGCTCGATCACCAGAAGCGGCTTCAGACTTTCCGGCTCACAGAGCAGAAAATCGACATATTTCGACTGTATCTTGTTTCTTGATACCGCATACCGGCCTCTATCACGCTCATCCGGAATTGACAGAATCGCAGAAAGACTCACCTGCGGACAAACGAGATACTTCTCTCCGACAACTTCCCTGAGTACGGTATAGAAAGATTTTTCTGCTTCGGTTAGGAGTGAGTCTTTTTTGAGATACGAGAAATCCTGTTTTTTCTTTTTCTCAAGGATGGAACCAATGACTTTCAACAAAACAAAAGCAACCAGGATCAGACCAAGCCACAACCAAGAATTTGAGAGAATCATAAATGGATACAAAAAAAGGTCCCCCGTCAGCGGCTACTCTTGCGAGTAACCCAACACCCTTTCGGGTGCAGACTACAAACAAGTGCCGATCAGGAGACCGTCTCTATGTTTGTAGATTTCAGACCATGCCAAGCCAAAAAGGCTTAGTTTAGGTCATATTTAAATTGTTGCCTTAAATTATAGCAAAAAACAGCCTGAACTGCTATAATGGCTTAATTTAGAGGCTGTTTCAAAAAATCTAATTACCTAATTTCCTCACATATGCGACTCGGAGAAATCAAGCAAAAAATAGATCGGGTAGTTTCAGACGGTCATATCATTGTCATAAAAAACTTGCCTCTTTATGGTGAACAAGCACAAAGCGTTACTAATTACGGCGATCTCATAGATGCCCTCGAAACGCTCTCTACTTTTGAATGGAACGATGTAACTGCATCAGAGCTAGAGCTATTAATAAATAAATATCCAAAAACAGTTACCGCCATTCTTTCTTTGGAAGATTTCAATGCATTGAGTGCTTATATCGGGCGTATCAATACAAAGCTACCTTTGTATTACTCAATACTGGACACCATGGTCGAGGAACAAGACGAAAAAATTATAAATATAAAACTGCCAGAAAAAATTAAATCCTTAGATGATCTAAGCGAATTCAACAAACGAATCTCTACCTTATTTAAAAGTTTTCAGATTGAGGGCGGATTTGAATTCCGTGATTTTGATAAGGGTACGAGTTGGTACGAAATTTGGATAAATGGAACTGCCTTCTATGCATATTTCATTGCATGTTTAAAAGTCGCACAAGAGTACTATAAAGCTGAAACTGAATTTTTTAAATCAAAAAAAGCAGGGGTAGATTTTGAAGCGGCAAAAGCCTCATCAGGTGATGATTTCACCAAAGAAACATATAAGAAGAACTGGCTTGAAGCATTTATTAAGACAGAGGTGAGTCGACTTGTTGAAGAAGAAATTAAAGCACTCAACGGATCCACTTCTCAAGAAATGCAAACTAGATTAGTCATAGCCACAACCAACCTTGTTCACGAACTTGGTGAGGGGACTGAATTTCATCTCTCGCTCAATCCACCGCAATATGCCGAGGAGCAGGCTGGTCAGCTCATTATTGACTACAAGAAAATCAGAGAAATTAAATCTCTAGACGAATCGAAACAAGGTCGAATTGAAGCTCCTTCTAGGAAATAAGATGTTAGCATTAAGAATTAGAATTGAGACATAAATAAGTTCCAACTTCGTCACAGAGCCTCAACTGACATTTTTATGGCAAAAGAATTTATTGATTTTGACTCTAATCTAATTTCTCATTTGGAAGTACTGAGAAATCAATTTGTGGAATCTAAAAATTATTTCGGCGCATTATGTCTGATTCAACTCCTTTTAGAAGTTGATTTAAAATTTACTATAGGTATTCTATTACCACCTGATGAAAGATTTGATGCGAAAGGAAAATATTGGAATTCAAATGAATCATCTATTTACCTTAGCCAACTTACGGATTATTATGAGCTACTAGATGGTAACTCAACATTAATAAAAAATTTAAGAGAATTTAATACTTTGAGAAACAATATTATTCATAATGCTATTAAAAAATTTAATAGCCCACAAGCACTGGAAAGGGAGTTAGAAAAAGTAGTAAATATTGGTCAGAATTTACATAATATATTTTATACAAACCTTCCTATACTCAGTAATCCTCAAAATAGAGATGATTTACTGGTATCAATACTCACCAACAGATACAAGAAAGGTTCCAACATCGTCCCATAGCCCCAGCTGATGAAATAAAAAGAGTTTCCATTTTCGGAAGCTCTTTTTATTTCATTTGTTAGCACGAGGAAGGGATCGAATAAAAAGGGGTCGGGGAAAAAGGTTTTCCCCGTTCGGGGTGACCTCGCTCTTGCGAGGGCTCGAGGGCGGAAGCCCTAGAGAGCGGAGCTTCCGTATGGTACCATACGGAAGTGAGCAGTTCGATTCCCCTTCCTCCCCAGCTACGATTCTAAGCACTCGAAAGGGTGCTTTTTTGTGGTATAATTTCACAATGTGTAAGTTAATCAATTTCTTGTATGGACACAAAACAAAAAAAAGTTTTAATTGTTAGTATCGCGTTGGTTGGAACTCTGAGCGTAATACTTATTCTTTGTTCTACTCTACAAAAAAGAACAATCTTAGTATCCGGTGTTTCAGAACCATCTTCTAAAACAACACTGCCAGGGAAAATCGTCACTACCGAAAAGGACGCCGTTTCAACCGCGAGTGACATTTCCTCAGCGGATAAGCAGGAGATATATAGTAACGACCAGCTTACCATCAAAGGCTGGAAAGTATACGCTAACCAGAAAGTTGGGTATTCTTTACAATACCCTTCTGATTGGATTACAGGCTCCGCCGATGGAGACTCTTTTTACAAGAAGGAATTCTTAACACCAGAAGGAAAACGCCCTATTCCTGGTGATGTCATTACAGAAAGATTGAAGAATATAAATGTGGATTACTTTGATAATGTTTCAGTTTATCCTGATATCGGAAAACACGTGACTTTGCAAGAGTGGAGAAAATACGAAAGAAATAGCTCCTTACCCTATCTCATTAACGGACAGCCAGCCCTTAAATTTGTTACCTCATCTTCCGGAGAAGGGGCAGGGATGCTCGTATACTATTGTATTGATCAAAACACCAGTAATGGCTATGAGATAACGGTGCGGTTTAATGGCAAAAGCGATGGCCTTGCAGAAAGGGTGATTTCAACCATGAGTTTTATAAAATAGCTCAGCTGCAAATTCAATCGTAAGAAAAAGGAGGGCGGCGCCGTATGCGCTACCCTCCGTTTAGTTGCCCTTTCGACTGTCTATTGGTCTAGCGCTGAAAAGTAGGTGTAGCCAAGCGGTAAGGCACTGGGTTCTGGTCCCATGATCCTAGGTTCGAATCCTAGCACCCCAGCTACGAAAAATTACCATGCCCCTTGTGGATACGGTGATTCTCTTTTATTCTACCGAATCGTGTTTAATATGTGGTACTATAGCTGCATATAAACACTTTTTTGTATTCTTGTATGGTATAATTTATGAGTTGTAAAAAATAATATATTAAATACGCAAGTTAATACAAAAAATGAACAACAAAAAAATTCCAACTACCGCTGGAGCAATCCTATTGATTATGATAGCAATTACAGTGGGTATATTTGTGTGGGCGTATGAAAAGGGACAGGATTGGGGTACGGTCACGATACAGCCACCAGTTTTGAATAACGGACAGAAAGATTCAATCACTGAAGTTGCTCTAACTGAACCAATGAGTGAATGGAAAACGTACTCAGATGAAGAATTCGGTTTTCAATTTAAATATCCTGAAACCTTTAACGTAAAATTTCTTAGTCACTACTCAATAGGCGATTCTTCAAAAGAGTGGGTAAGTTTTTCAGTTAAAAAATGGAAGGGGTACGTTATCAAAGAGAATACACCAGGAACTTTTTGGGAAAAAGCCTCTTATGCAGACTGGAAGTACTTTTCTGATAATCTCAAAAATATTCCTCTTGGAAAATGCAGCGACGAAGCTATATCGCATATTACTGGAAAAACAGTGGCGGATGTACCGAAAACCTGCATTATTAGTAGGCAAGGAGATCTCCTCAGGGTTGAAACTGATAATCGTATAATTTACTTTACAAAAGATGTTGAAATTCAGTGGGAATTAAATCAAGATAATAAAAACCTTGTAGATAAAATAACTTCAACTTTTGTATTAAAGTAAGTCTATTTAAAAAAATTATAATAAAAAAACTCCCTATCAAATATTCCCGATAGGGAGTTTGTCTTTGCAGACGCTACTGGGAAGAATCAGTGCTGCCAGAGGACGTTGTTCGTTCCATCACCGTAGGGGTCAACCCGAGTCCATGCCCCGCTTACCTTCTTGTACACCTCGAGGTGCATATGGTTTGCGGTGCCAGCGCCCACGCTCCCTACATCGGCGATATACTGACCCCGAGTCACGATTACATACCCCTGTGATGCGATGGTTGACCAAACAACTGTGTTCTCCAAGTTGTTGCTATGGAGGAAAACAGTCATGTAGTCATCGGTTGTTCCGTTGATGTACTCCGTGTGGAAGA
>JAUPUH010000005.1 GCA_030917665.1 Patescibacteria group bacterium
CACTCACTGTGCACTTGCGAACTCGTAAAGAAATGTCTCTTGTGCCTGCACATTGGGATGTGATGAAAAGGGTGGTGGAAATTAGAAATGAAATTTCTCCCGAGACTTTAATAATTGGTAATGGTGATGTTTTGGATATGCAAGATGGAAAAAGTAAATGTGAAGAATATGATTGTGATGGGGTGATGCTCGGACGCGCAATATTCGGAAATCCGTGGCTTTTCAGTAGTCCTCGTTCGGAACATCATTTGAAAGGCACAAATAATTTTTTGGAAAAAATTTTTTCCTTCTCGCGCCGTCGCGCTCCGAAAGTCCTTTCAAATAATATTCCTTCACTTACAGAGAAATTGCGAGTTATGGTAGAACACACAAAACTTTTTGAAGAAATGTTGGGTCAACATAAAAATTTTGCAATTATGAAAAAGCACTACAAAGCTTATGTGAATAATTTTGAAGGTGCAAAAGAGCTCCGTGTGGAACTCATGGAGGCCGAAAATGCAGACGGGGTTGAAAAAATAGTAAATGATTTTTTAAAGAAATTTTGATATACTCTTTTTATGCATGATTTAGCACTATATCGTAAATACCGCCCAGCAACCTTTAATGATGTGAAAGGGCAGGAGCATATCGTTTCAGTACTCGAGAAATCCGTCAAAGACGGCAATGTTTCTCATGCTTATCTTTTTGTGGGCTCACGAGGCACAGGTAAGACTTCTGTGGCTCGTATTTTTGCGAAAGAAATAGGTGTGTCAGTAAATGACATGTATGAGATAGACGCCGCATCAAACCGAGGCATAGACGATATTCGTGAGCTTAGAGACGGTGTGCGAGTATTGCCTTTTGATTCAAAATACAAAGTTTACATAATAGACGAAGTCCATATGCTCTCCAAGGATGCTTGGGGTGCGTTATTGAAAACTCTTGAAGAGCCTCCAAAGCATGTGATATTTATACTAGCGACGACCGAGCTTCATAAAGTCCCTGAGACTATAATTTCTCGTTGCCAGGTTTTTAATTTTAAAAAGCCGACTGAAAATATTGCAAAAATTTTAATTGAAGAAGTAGCAGAGGCAGAAGGCTATGAACTAGAGAAAGGAGCAAGTGAACTCCTTGCGATACTCGCTGACGGTTCTTTTCGGGATGCACTTGGAGTGCTCCAAAAAGTTTTAAATTTTTCTAAAGGAAAAAAAGTAAGTAAAGAAGATATTGAGAAAATTACTGGTGCTCCTAAGACGACTTTGGTAAATGAAATTCTTTCTGCCATAGCTCATGCGGACTTGGAGCGGGGGATAAAGACAGTCAGAGATATAAGTATGGAGAATTTGGACATGAAGTTGTTTATGAAATTATTGATTTTAAAATTTCGTATGGCAATGATTCTTCGTTATGCTCCAAAGCTCGCAGACGATATGAGTAATGATTTATCTGAAGATGATTTAGTATTTTTAAAAAGTTTATTGAAAGAAGATAAAGAGGGAATGCTCCGTTCAAAATCTCTTGCTGTGCTTTTAGAAGCGTATGCAAATATAGATAATGCATTCATCCCCGAGCTTCCACTTGAGCTCGCTTTGGTAAAAATTCTAGAAAAAGAATAAAAAAAGCCCTTGGAATTACTTCCAAGGGCTTAGAATAGAATTAAATCACCCCATCTTAACATAGTCCATTAGCTTTTTTCGCTAATGAGATAAGAGATGTATGTTGTTCATACAGAGCTTGTTAGGCTCTAGGTTTACTGTTGTTTGTTTACAGAAAATTATTTTCGTGAAAAAATATTCTCAAAAGGTACATAGTACGGATTTAATTGGGAGTCCGGTCTCCAACCTTGTGTTACGCAATGACCATTGCTATCGTTCCCTGACCGTCTCTTTTCTGTACGGCACTTGGATTTTCTTTAGCAGGATCATTCTGTAGGTTTTGGCGACCATTCTCCTTAGTCTTAGCTGTTGCAGCGCAGTTTTGGTTCATCTCCTTGAGCAGACTTGTTACCATTGCACTTCCTGATGTAGGATTGATCATCCTTTTCACCTGGACCTCCGGGATCAACGACAATTCTTCTGTCATTCTTTTTTTATTCCAGACGGCAACAAGTTGGCTCAGGTTCAAATTTTCGGATGTAATAACATATCCGATGTTGGGCACCTCCACAGTCGCAATTGGGATCATCAGTGAGTTTTGGTCGCTGCTTGATTGGATTCCGTATACCTTCATATTGCTGTTTCTTTGAGCAATGAGTGGAGGCACAACGGCGGCCTGCAGGTAAATGCTTTCTTCTTTTTGATTTGCTGCTGCCATGATATCCACCGAGGATTCCTGGTTTGCGGCGATGTTCATCTTACCTTCAATAGATACAACCAAAAGTTGTTGGGCATATCCAGGCGATACCTGAACGGCTTTTTCGACTTTGTCAGGGAGGTCGGCCCGGGCTGCTGCGGTTGAAGTTGCTATACTACTCATCATTGCGAAGAACATCACAATGAGGAGG
>JAUPUH010000006.1 GCA_030917665.1 Patescibacteria group bacterium
TCCAAACATAAAAAAGATTCTTCTCGTCGTCATTATCCTTGCCGTTGCTAGTTTTGTCTTTATTAGTATCAGTAAAAAAGCACCGCAGCCACCACTACAGGTTGAGCAAGTGAAACCTGCTGGCGCAGTCTACTCTGTCATCGGTACTTCAGTACAAGGACGTAAAATTGAAAGTTATACCTACGGAACTAGCACGAAGAAGCTCGTCTTCGTCGGCGGTGTTCATGGTGGATATGAGTGGAATAGCATCCTTCTTGCTTACCAGTTCAAGGATTATCTAGATCAGAACCCTGCATCAATCCCTGCAGGTCTTTCTGTCGTAGTCATTCCCAACCTCAACCCTGATGGACAATTCAAAGTAATAGGAAAAGAGGGTCGATTTGCCCTTGCGGATGTTTCAACAAGCACCTTAGTCCAGGAATCAGGACGGTTCAATGCAAATGGTGTTGATCTCAATAGAAACTTTGATTGCAAATGGCAATCGAAGAGCACGTGGAGATCAAAAGAAGTCAGTGCAGGAACAGCAGCTTTCTCTGAACCAGAAGCCTCTGCATTCCGAAATTTTATTTCATCTACAAAGCCTTCAGCTGTCGTCTTCTGGCACAGCCAGTCAAATGCAGTCTACGCATCACAATGCAACAACGGAATTCTTCCTGGTACGCTTGCCATCATGGATGCGTACTCAAAAGCCTCTCTCTACCCTGCAGTCAAAACCTTTGATGCATACGTGACAACTGGTGCAGCAGATGACTGGCTGGCTTCGATAAATATTCCAGCAATTACAGTTGAACTCAAGACTCATGAGACAGTTGAGTTTGATCGAAACTTAGCAGGAGCAAAAGCGTTGTTTGAGTATTTCAGATTAAAGTAGACATACCAAAATGACTGGTCAAGCCATCAAAGTCAAATTCTTCCATTATCTTCGACTCCTTTCACTTCCCCTTCTTTTCCTTCTCCTCTCAAGCTCGCTCAACATCGTTTGGAAGATATTCGATCTTCCTGAAACGGAGGTTCTCACCAGTATTGTTAAAGTCTGGTTTGATGCTTATGGTTTGCCAATACTTTTCTTAAGTTCAATTCTTGAAGGAATGCTTTTGATAGGTAGTTACTTCCCTGGGGTATTCGTCATCTTCGTATCGGTTGTTTTATCTGACACGATTCCACAAATGGCCGCTGCGATTCTTGTCGCAACAATTGGACTCATGATCGCTCACGTCGGAAATTATGTTCTTGGTAAATACGGCTGGTATCGCCTACTCGTTAAATTTGGAATGAAGAGATCAATCGAGGCTGCACAGGAAAAACTTGTGAAGAAGGGTCCCATAGCAATCATGTCGAGCTACTGGCTGCCAAGCATGGGAGCATTGACTGATACTGCAGCTGGAATCATTCAAATGCCTTTCAAAAAATTTATTGTATACTCCATCGGATCAGCTATTTTCTGGGATACTTTTGTTGCGGTCATCGTCTACAACGTCGGAAATGGTGCGCTCAAGATCGCATCGGGAGGATCATCAATTACTTTCCTTGTTGTTGGAATCTGGATTGCTATCGTATTGATTTTTGACTGGTTCGAGAGGAGAAAAGAAAATCAAGCACAGAGAGCAATAACTGCCAATTCTAGTGGCAAGGATTCTATATAAGCTTTTCCAGTTGCATCATAAGATTTAAGAAGCTCCACAAGCATCTTTGAATTCACAAGAGTTTTTTCTTCTTTAGCTAGAGCAGACAGTACTTTCCAATCATCTTCTGAAACATGTTGTTGCAAGTCATTCTCATTTGAAGAATTCTTGAGTAAAAGGACAATGCGCACCTTCTCCAAAACAAGTGCAATAAAAGTCTTCATGGAAATATTCCCTTCCTGTACTCTACCAATCAAACCAAGAGCCTTTTCCTTTTCACCATGTGCAAGTGCAGAGATAAAATCATTCACCAAACTTCCCTTTGGCGCACCCGTAATAGCCTCAACTTCTTTTATAGAAACCTTATCGCCCTTCGAAGAACTCAGAACCTTCTGCAAAATTCCTAAAGTATCTCGGAATGATCCATCTCCAAGCAATGCAATCAAATCAGGAGCACCAGTCTCAAGTGCAAACCCCTCTTTCTTTGCAACCTTCGTCACGAGCGTTTTCAAAATTTCTCGATTTGGTTTTTTAAATGTAAAAACTTGGCATCGAGATACAACTGTTTCAGGAATCTTGTCGGTTTCAGTCGTAGCTAAAATAAATAGTGCATGGGATGGCGGTTCCTCAAGCGTTTTCAAAAGCGCATTGAACGCTTCCTTCGTAAGCATGTGCACCTCGTCGATTATATAAACTTTATATTTCGATTCAAAAGGAAGAGCGCTGACGCCATCGCGAATCTCACGAATATCGTCTATACCTCTATTTGAGGCCGCATCGATCTCGTAGATATCATTTTCGCTAACATCGAGAGCACGTGCAAAAATGCGCGCAATTGAGGTCTTTCCTGTTCCACGGCTTCCTGAGAAGAGATAGGCATGAGACACCTTGTCGAGCTTTATAGAGCCTTCCAGCACGCTTGTAACGTGATCCTGACCGATAACATCTGACCAGTCGAAAGGACGGTACTTCCTATAGAGTACAGCTGATCCAGATGGGTTCGAGTTCTTTGCCATGAAGCTATTTTAGCACCTTGAGATAGTCTTTCACAATCTTCGTCACTTCCTTGAGAGTATTCGTTTCCATAAGCTTCACACGGAGTTCTTTTGCTCCATCCCAGCCAGAGACATATGCCTTGAAATGCTTTTTCATGATTGCAAAATTCTTCACATCACCTAGGAGCTTTTCAAAAGCCTTCGCGTGCTCAAGCATAACCTTGAGGCGTTCAACGGGCGGAATATCTGCAACGATTTTTCCAGAAAAAAACCAAGGGTTACCGAAAATTCCCCTTCCAATCATCGCTCCATCACAACCACTTTCGAGAACTTTCTTGCGTGCATCCTCCATACTATTTACGTCTCCATTCCCAAGCAAAATAGTTTCTGGCGCAATCTTGTAACGAAGAGCAACAATCTCCGGCATAATATTCCACTGCGCAGGAACATCTGACATTTCCTTTCGAGTTCTCAGGTGTACAGTCAGAGCTGGCAGATTTAATTTAAGTAAAAATTCAATCCAGGACAAATCAATCTTGTTGTAACCAATTCTCGTCTTAACAGAAATTGGCAATTCAGGTGCACCTGCTCGCGCAGCTTCAATAACCTTTTGTGCAGTCTCCGGGTCCTTAATATGTGCAGCACCTGCTCCCTGCTTCTCCACAGATCGATCGGGGCAACCCATATTGATATCAATGCCATCAAACCCTAATTTCTGAGCAAGCTTAGCCGCCTCAAACATTTTTTCTGGATGAGATGTAAAAAGCTGAGCAACGATCGGTTTTTCTTTTTTTGAAAATTCTAAATCTCGTAAAAGCA